>JAUJNJ010000213.1 GCA_030448225.1 Phycisphaerae bacterium | reverse complement strand
AGCACTCCAGCCGCCGGAGCCGGGGGCGAGGATCAACTTCCAGTTGCCCTGGCGGATCGCGAACGAGCCGTTAATCGAGTGGTGGACGGTGGCCTCGCGGAGCGGCCGGCCGTCATCGGTGCCAAGCAGGGCGGGGAGGAAGCTGACGCTGTCCTCCGCGGTGTCGTCGGGGAGTCGCTCGCCGAGCACGTCGGCGCAGGTGGCCATCAGGTCGGTGAGGCAGATCGTCTGGGCGCTGGTCGTGCCGCGCTTTACGCGCGCGGGCCAGCGGGCGACGAACGGCACCCGGTGCCCGCCCTCGAACGCGTCGGCCTTCGAGCCGCGGAACGGGCCGCTGGGGTTGTGACCCTTGGCGAGCAGCTCGGGGAACTTCGCCTCGGGCGAGCAGCCGTTGTCGCTGGTGAGGATCACAAGCGTGTTTTCGGCAAGCCCCGACTGGCCGAGCGCGTCGAGCACTTTGCCGACGGCGGCGTCGGTCTGCATGACGAAATCGGCGTACGCGTTCAACCCGCTCTTGCCGGCCCACTCGGGCGTGACGGCGATCGGCGTATGCGGGCTGTTCAGTGGCAGGTAGAGGAAGAACGGCGGCCGGGGCTCGGTCTGCCCGGATCGGGCGACCAGGTAGTCGCACGCCCACTTCGTCAGCGTCGGCAACACATCGGCCGCCTCGAAATCGACGGCGGCGGGCCCATTGCGCCAGATCAGCTTCTCGACCGTGGCCGGCTGCACACAGCGGTCGTTCTCGATCCAGACGAACGGGAACATGTCGAGCGAGCCGCTGATGCCGAAGAACTGGTCGAACCCGGCGGTGGTGGGGCCGTTCGCGATCTTGCCGGTGTAATCGACGTCCCACTTGTGTTTGTCCGCGCTCGCGACGCCGCCGTCTTTCAGCGGCCAGTCCATCCCCATATGCCACTTGCCGAAGCAGGCGGTGTCGTACCCGCGGCGCTTGAGCATCGCCGGCACGGTGAGCCGGCCGGGCTCGATCAGCCGCCGTGAGTAGCCCCACAGCACGCCGTTCTGCAGCGTCGTTCGCCACGCGTAACGGCCGGTCATGATCCCGTACCGCGTCGGCGAGCAGACGCCAGAGCCGGAGTGGGCGTCGGTGAAACGCATCCCTTGCGCTGCGAGCCGGTCGATGTGCGGCGTGGGGATCTTCCCCTGTGGGTTCAAGCACCCGACGTCGCCGTAGCCGAGATCGTCGGCGAGGATGTAGAGGATGTTTGGAGGTCGCGCGGTGTCGGCGGCGCGGGAGGTCGGGGCAATGGACGCGACGGCGACGACGGTGAGGAGAATCCGAGTGACAATCATCATGGCCCCGCGAGAAGTCTGTCGGACCGGCGAGTGATATCCTCCCTCTCTCGGATAACCAGGAGAGGGAGTAAGAGAAGGACCGCTTGCCCCTCATTCCACCGGCCCGCCGCCGAACTGCTTCCAGTACTGCGACTTGAACGGGTTCACCGGCGGGATCGGCGCGTTCTCGTTCACCAGGTCGGTCTGCACCGACACCCACCACGTGTCGTACGCGGCCGTCAGTTCGCGCATTACATTGGGGTGTTGCGCGGCCACGTCCGTCTTCTCGGCCGGGTCGGTCTTCAGATCGTATAGCGCCCAAGCGGGCGGCACCGGTCCGCCGGCGGCGGCCTTCACCTGCGCGGGCGAGGGAACGCTGACGAGGTTGAACCGCGCGTTGCGCACGGACACGTTGCGGAACTTCCAGTCGGCCGCCTTGCCGCGGTCCCACCGGCCGACGTGGGTGACGAGGATGCGGTCGGCCCACGGCGCGCTCGAGTCCTTCAACAGGGGCACGAGGCTGCGGCCCTCGAGCTTCGGTTGCCACTCGGGCGGCACGGCGGCGCCGGTGATGGAGGCAAGCGTTGGGAACAGGTCGATGTGGGCGGTCAGCGCGGTGACGTCGGTGGCTTCCTTCAGGGTGCCGGGCCAGCACATGAACAGCGGCACGCGGGTGCCGCCGGTGTAGGGGGTGACCTTCCTGCCGCGCATGTTGGCGTTGAAGACGTCGCAGCCGACGGTGCCGCCGTTGTCGGTCATGAAGACCAGCAGCGTATCGCGGTCGATCTTCAACTCCGCCAGCTTCGCGACGAGCCGGCCGACGTTGTCGTCGATGTTCGTGACCATCCCGAAGAATGCGGCCTGCTTGTCGGTCACGGCGCCGCCGGCGTACATCGCCTTGTACGGCTCCGGGCACTGAAGCGGCTCGTGCGGGGCGTTGGTGGCGATGTGGGCGTAAAACCGCTGCTTCTTCGCGACTTGGTCGGAGATCCAATGTGTCGCGCGGTCGAAGAAGACGTCGGTGCAGTAGCCGTCGGTTTTGACGAACGTGCCGTTGTGCTTGATCGCGGGGTTGAAGTACGTGTTGCCCGGCGCGTCGCCGCAGGAGCCGACGTACGTCTGCCCGATGCCGCCGGCGCCGTGGATGAAGACCTCGTCGAACCCCCGCTTATCCGGCTGCCGGTCGTCCTCGTCGCCGAGGTGCCACTTGCCGAAGATTCCGGTCGCGTAGCCAGATTGGTTCAGGATCTGCGGGTAGACCGTGGCGTCGGGGCGGAGCCGTTCGCGCTCGTTGATCGTGTGCGTCGCGCCGCCGCGGAACTCGTGGCGGCCGGTGAGGAGCGCGGCGCGGGTGGGGGCGCAGGTGGGGCTGACGTGGAAGTCGGTGAAGCGCGTGCTGCGGGCGTAGAGCTTGTCGAGGTTCGGCGTCTTCACGACGGGGTTACCGTGGCAGGCGAGATCGCCGTAGCCCTGGTCGTCGGTGATGACGAGGATGATGTTGGGACGTCTGCCTAACGCCGGATCGGCGGCTCGAGCGGAGAAGGCGGGTGCAGTGACGGCTGCCGCGCACGCCAGCGCGAACGCGATCAGACGGTGAATGGCTGGCATCGTGATTCCGCCTCTCTGGTGCCGTGTCTTCGCGGGCTACTTCGCCGTCTCGAGCCGCTGGGCGACGTTACCCATGCCGCAGGATATCGAGCCGGCGAATTTTCCGGGCGATTCAGCGGGTTCCATGTAGGTTCGAGT
>JAUJNJ010000212.1 GCA_030448225.1 Phycisphaerae bacterium | reverse complement strand
CCCAGCTCACCGTCTCCCCCCACCCGCTCTAGCTCACCCGCACTCGACTCTCTTCCGCCACCTCCCGCAGTGCCCATCCCCGCGTCTCCCCCACGCCCGGGCCCGCCCCGGGGTGGTTGCGCCCGTAGACGGTGTGCGGCCAGGCGGCGCCGGGCGTCGCGATCGGCCGGTCGACCAAGACTCTCGACGGCCCGCTCGACACCGACAGCCGGTAGGCGTACTCCTCCCCGCCGGAGTAGAGGAAGTCATTGACGCTGACGTAATACTCCCCGTCAACCGGGGCGGCGAAGTCGAGGACGGGGTCGAGGCGGACGGCGTCGTGGGCCTCGTGCAGGATGATGCCCGCCGCGTCGCGCAGGACCAGCACGGGGTCGGTGCGGGCGTCGAGCCGCTGGGCGGCGCAGTGGATGATGAGCCGCTGGCCCTTGGCCGCGCGGAACTTGAAGGTGTCAAACCCGCGTGCGTCGCAGACGCCGTTGACGACCGAGTTGACCGCCAGCTCGGCCGCCTTCTCCCGGTCGTCGTTCGGCTCGACCTCCAGTGTCTCCGGCAGGTCGCCCACGACAAAGCTGCGGGCGTTGGTGACCACCATCCGGTTGGCCACGCGGACCTCGTACACGCCCGGCGGGACGTCGGCGCCGATCTTCACCGTGAACTTGTTCTCGGCCGTGCGCGGCTCGGGAAAGAAGCGATCCGGCTTGCTCATCAGCGGGGCCGCGGTGATCCCCGCGTGCGAGGCGACGAGCTGCTGCGTGCCCTCGATCGCGTCCCCGGCGACCGTCAGTTCGACTTCGGTGCCCGCCTTCCCCCCGAGCGGAAACACCGCGTTCAGCCGCGGCTGGGGGACGGCCTCCTGGGCGGTGGCGTCGGTCACGGAGAACAGCAGCGTTCCCAACGCGATAGCGGCGGCGGCAAAGCATGTCAGGCTGTCAAGGGACCGACGCATACGAACTCCGAAAGGAACAAAAGACGGCAACGGGCCATGCCGACGGGACGATCAGGGTCGAGCCGGCAGAATTGAATACGACGGGAAGCGGCGGGAGTTGACGCCAACGCGTCCCGGGCGGGCGCAGACCGCACCGTGCCCTGCAACTACAACGCCTGCGCCGCCTCATCGCCCCCTTGCACGGGCCGAGGGCGACACAGGCGTCGCGGCTACAGAGTTGCGGACCCTCCTCCTCAACCCACCAGCTCCTTGATCGGGTCGTACCCGTCGACCAGGTACTGAGGCCGGCCGGCGGGGTCGGTGATGGTGGTGGCTTTGGCGTCGATGCCCATGTTGTGGTAGAGCGTGGCGAACACTTCGCGGAGGTGGACGGGACGGTCGGCGGCCTCGCCGCCGTAGCGGTCGGTGGCGCCGATCACCTGGCCGTTCTTCATGCCGCCGCCGGCGATGAACGCCTGCATCACGCGCGGCCAATGGTCGCGGCCGGCGCCGCTGTTGACGCGCGGGGTGCGGCCGAACTCGCCCCACATCACCACCGTCACGTCGTCGAGCATCCCGCGCTCCTCGAGGTCGCTCAGCAGGGCGGCCAGGGCGGCGTCGAGCGGGGGGACCTGGCGGCGGAGCTGGTTGAAGTTGTCGCTGTGCGTGTCCCATCCGCCGAACTGCATGCTCACGCCGCGCACGCCCCCCTCGATCAGGCGGCGGGCCAGCAGGATGTTCTGGGCCGAGTCGCGCATGTCGCCCGCCCCGCCGGTGTAGCGGTCGCGAACCTCGGGCTTTTCCTTTTCCAGGTTCAGCGCGTCGGCGACGCGGCCGCCGGCGCCGCCCTCGACCGCCCGGCGGGTGAACGAGTCCATGGCGTCCATCGCGCCGCTCGAGTCCATCTCGCGCTTCAGCCCGTCGAGCGAGGCGAGCAGCTCGGTGCGGCTCTGGAGGCGCTCGGCCTTGACGCGCTGGAGCGTCAGGTTCTCGCGGCCCTGGCCCTCGGGCGAGAACGGCGCGTGGGCCGGGCCGATGAACCCGGGCGTGACCATGCCCATCATCGAGACGAACGGCGGCGCGCCCTCGTGGCTGCCCTGGAGCTTGGAGACGACGGCCCCCAGCGACGGGTGCCCGCCGACCGCCTTGAGCTCGTCCTCGTCCCAGCCGGTCTGCGTGTGGATCGACGAGTGCTTGTCCACGCTGCCCACCAGCGAGCGGATGACCGAGAACTTGTCGGCCGCCTTGGCCAGGCGGGGCATCAGCTCGCTGATGTCCATGCCGGGGACGTTGGTCTTGATCGCGTTGAACTCCCCGCGGTACTCGCTGGGGGCGTCGGGCTTGAGGTCGAACATGTCCGTCTGCGGCGGGCCGCCGGCGAGGTAGATGTTGATCAGCCCCTTGGGCCGGGTGGTCGACCCGATCCCGGTGGCGGCGGCGGCGTTGGCGAGCGCCTCCATCCGGAACAGGTCCGGCAGCGCCAGCCCCGCGATGCCCATCGCGCCGATCTTCATGAAACTGCGCCGGTGGATCCCGTCACAGTAACCCGTGTGCCGCCTGCCGCTGATCGTCAACATGGCGTGGTCTCCTGGGAAGAAATGCGGGAGGGAATGCAGAATGATGAACGCAGAATGATGAATGAGGAGGGACGCCCACGCGTATCTGCTTCTTCATTCTGCATTCATCATTCTGCATTCTGCATTTCCTATCGTCTACATTTCCTCAGTGATTGAAGAGGAACTCTTTCGTGTTAATCAACGCCCACAGCAGATCTTCGTAGGCCGCCGGCTTCTGGTCGGGTTCGGCCTTGGCCAGGTACGCGGTCGCGGCGTCCAGCTCGTGGGCACGGGGCGGGCGGGCGAACGCGTCGTAGTAAAGCTCTATAACCTTCTCGCCGTCGGGGCGCTTGTCGTCCGCCGAGGCGAGCTTGCGCGCGCGGCCGTTGGCGATGCGGTCGTAGACGTCGGTGGAGTTGAGCAGGTGCAGGCTCTGTGCGAGGCTGACGTCGCCGGCCCGCTCGCACTCGCAGACGCTCGCCCCCATCGGCCGGCCGAACACCTTCAGGAAGTACACGTCGTCGACGTGGTCGCGCATCTGCACGGCCCGCGCGCCCTGGGGCAGCCCGTCGAACGTGGTGG
>JAUJNJ010000211.1 GCA_030448225.1 Phycisphaerae bacterium | reverse complement strand
AACCCTCGCCCGAGGCATCGAAGGAAAAGCTCATCCGCCGGGCGACGCTCGAACTCACCGGCCTGCCGCCGACGCCGGCGGAGGTGGACGCGTTTCTGGCCGATCAGTCGCCCGACGCGTACGAGAAGGTGGTGGACCGCCTGCTGGCGTCGCCGCGGTACGGCGAGCGGATGGTGGTCGAGTGGCTCGACGCCGCCCGCTACGCCGACACCAACGGCTACCAGGCCGACCCCACACGCACGATGTGGCCGTGGCGGGACTGGGCGGTGAAGGCGCTGAACGACAACATGCCCTACGACCGGTTCGTGATTGAGCAACTCGCCGGCGACCTGCTGCCGGGCGCGACGCGCGAGCAGCGTCTGGCGAGCGGCTTCAACCGGAACCACACCTACAACGGCGAGGGCGGGCGCATCCCCGAGGAGACGCGCGTCGAGAACGTGATGGACCGCACCGAGACGGTCGGCACCGTCTTCATGGGCCTCACGATCGGCTGCGTCCGCTGCCACGACCACAAGTTCGACCCGATCACGCACAAGGAGTACTACGGCCTTTACGCCTACTTCAACCAGTCGTCCGAGAGCGGCACGATCCAGGGCGGCAACGCCGAGCCGACGATGCTGCTGGCGTCGCCGACCGAGGAGGAAAAACTCGCCAAGCTTCGCGCCGCCGTCGCGGCGGCCGAGGCGGAACTGAAGAAGGGCGAGCAACTGGCCGACGCCGAGCAGGCCGCGTGGGAGGCGTCGGCCGCCTCGGCGTCGGCGGGGTCGCGGCCGGGGGCGTGGGAGACGATCGTGCCGGCGTCGGTGCGGTCGAAGGAGGGGGCGCTCTTCTCGGCGCTGCCGGACGGGTCGCTCGTGACGAGCGGGGCGAACCCGACCAAGGACGTTCACGAGATCGTCCTGCGCACGAGCGCGTCGGGCCTGCGGGCGATGCGCCTGGAAGCGCTGCCGCACCCGTCGCTGCCGCACGGCGGGCCGGGGCGGTCGCTCGACACGGGGAACTTCGTCCTGACGCACCTCGAGGGGCAGGCGGTGTCGACGGCGGACGCGAAGCGGAAGCAGACGCTGGCGTTCTCGTCCGCCTCCGCGACGTTCAGCCAAGTCGGGTGGGACGTGCCCGGCGCGCTCGACGCGAACCCGCTGAGCGGGTGGGCCGTGTGGAAGGCGCCGGACAAGAACGACATCTCCGCCACGTTCCACTTCGCCACGCCGGTAGGCTTCGACGGCGGCACCGAGTTGCGGCTGAAGTTGCACTACGCGTCGGCCCACCCGAACCACACGATGGGCCGCTTCCGCCTGGCCGTCACGAGCGGCACTCCCGCGCCGCCGGCGGCGATCGCGGCGATCCTGGCGACGAAGGCCGACGCGCGCAGCGACGAGCAGAAGAAGCAGGTCCGCGAGTACTTCCGCAAAAATGTCTCCGACGCCACGCGCGACAAGATCGCCAAGGTCGAGGCGGCGCGGAAGGCGGTGAAGGACATCGAGGGCGCCATCCCCAAGGTGATGGTGATGGACGACGCCAAGCCGCGCGAGACGTTCCTGCTCCAGCGCGGCAGCTACGACAAGCCCGCCGACAAGGTGGAGCCGGGCGTGCCCGCCGTTGTCGGAATCTTGCCGCCGGACGCCCCGAAGAACCGGCTGGGGCTGGCGAAGTGGCTCGTCGATCCGGCCAACCCGCTGCTGTCGCGGGTGACGGTAAACCGTTATTGGCAAAGCTTCTTCGGCACCGGCCTGGTGAAGACGGCGGAGGACTTCGGCGTGCAGGGGGAGAAGCCATCGCACCCGGAATTGCTCGACTGGCTGGCGAGCGAGTTCATGTCGTTGAACTGGGATGTGAAGGCCCTGCACCGCCTCATCGTGACGAGCCGGACGTACCGCCAGGCGTCGAAGGTGACGCCCGACCTGCTCGACCGCGACCCGGAGAACCGCCTGCTGGCGCGCGGCCCGCGGCACCGGTTGTCGAGCTTCGCGATCCGCGACGGCGCGCTCGCGGCCAGCGGGCTGCTGGTGGAGAAGGTCGGCGGCCCGCCGGTGAAGCCCTACCAGCCGCCGGGCGTGTGGGAGGAGATGAGCCTCGACCAGATCAAGTACGAGCAGGACAAGGGCGAGGCGCTGTGGCGGCGGAGCGTCTACACGTTCTGGCGGCGGACGGTGGCGCCGACGACGACGTTCGACGTGCCGCAGCGGACGGTCTGCAGCGTCCGCGTCGCCCGCACGAACACGCCGCTGCAGGCGCTGGCCCTGCTGAACGACGTCACGTACGTGGAAGCGGCCCGCATGCTCGCGGAGAAGCTCATCCTCGACGGCAAGCTGGCGACGTCGGCCCAGAAAGTCGAGCGCGCCTTCCGCATCGCCACCGCTCGAAAGCCCACCGACGCCGAGCGGCAGATCCTGGTCGCCGCCGCCGACCGCCTGCTCGGCCAGTACCGCTCGGACCGGCCCGCGGCGGAGAAGTTGGTGAGCGTCGGCGAGCGCCCGCGTGACCCGAAGGTCGACGCCGCCGAACTCGCGGCATGGACGTCGGTCGTCAGCGCGATCCTGAACCTCGACGAGACGATCACGCAGGAATGAAGTCGGGGTCACCGCGGGGGCCCGGAAGACGCAGAGAAGAGAAGCATGGTTTAGCCACAGGTGGGGCACAGATTTGCACAGATGAGAATATGAAACGAATAAAACCGGTGACGGTGACAGACGCGCCGCGGCCGCTGGCGTCCTGCGGCGGGTCCTCCTTCATCTGTGTTCATCTGTGCCCCATCTGTGGCTAACGCTTTGCTCCTCTCCGCGTCCTCTGCGCCTCTGCGGTGAAGTCGCCTTTGCATGATTGAACGGAGCAGTCGAATGGACCCGCGACAGCAGCAGCAACTTCAGGTCAACCGCCGGCAGTTCTTCGGGCGGGGCGCCGTCGGGATCGGCACCGCCGCGCTGGCGACGTTGCTGGGGAAGGACCTGCGCGCCGCGGGGGAGGCGGCGTCGGGCGGGTCGGCGGCCGCGCCCACGCTCCGGCCCCCCCGCGGGCTGGGGGGCTTACCCCGCTTCGCGCCCCCTGCGAAGCGCGGGATCTACCAGCTCCAGTCCGGGGGGC
>JAUJNJ010000042.1:42667-47937 GCA_030448225.1 Phycisphaerae bacterium | reverse complement strand
CCCACTCCCCGAGTCGTGCCGACCCTGCCAGCGGCCGAGAAACGTCTCCTCGTTTAGACCGAGCGCGGCTCCTGGGAAACCAACGACGACGTCCGCGGTCCGGCCACCGCCTAGCGGATAGCGGCATCGCTCAGCAGAGCCGCACCCAACTGGGTGGTACCTTCCGCGCAACGAGCGTACATTCTCGCGGGTGATCGCGACAAGGCGTGTGCTACTCGTTCTTTAGGGCGTGTCGAAGCAGGGCGACCGGACGTATTTGGCAGACCGGGGTCTCGCGCGTACACTGTCGCCCTTCCGGGGCCGTAGCTCAATTGGGAGAGCACCGCGTTTGCAACGCGGGGGTTGCCAGTTCGATCCTGGTCGGCTCCAAGTCGAACGCGAAGAGCGGAACGCGGAACGCAGAACGAGCGATTCCGGCACCGTTCTGCGCTCCGCGTTCCGCATTCTGCGTTAGGAAACCATGGCAAAGGCTCGCGCAATCGTGAAGCGCCGCAAGGCGGTCCGGAACATCCGCAAGATCACCAAGACGATGCAGATGATCGCGACCGCGAAGTTCCAGAAGTCCCTGAAGCGGGCCGTCGGGACCAAGCCGTACACGCAGAAGGTGCGCGAGCTGGTGAGCGAGTTGGCGCGGAGCGTCGGCGGCAACGTCGAGCACCCGCTGCTCCGCCGGCCGGGGGCCGAGGACCTGAAGAACCGGATCGTGCTCGTGGTCATCACGAGCAACCGCGGCCTCGCCGGCGCGTACAACGGCAGCGTGCTCCGCGCCGCCGCCGCGTTCCTCCGCCAGCAGGAGGCCGCGGGCAAGCGGGTGGACCTGTACGTGTCGGGCAAGAAGGGGATCAGCTCGTTCAATTTCCAGAAGCGGGCGATCGCGCAGCGGCTGGACGTGTCCGACCAGCCGCGCTTCGCCGACGTCGACCCGCTCGCCGAACGGTTCATGGACCTGTTCGTCCGCGGCGAGATCGACGCCGTCCACGTCGCGTACATGAACTTCATCAGCACCGGCAGCCAGCGCCCCGACGTGCTGACGCTCCTGCCGCTGGCGGGGCTGCAGGAGTCGCTCGACCACCTCGCCCAGCAGGTGGCGGAGAAGGAGGCGCAGTCCAAGGCCGGCGCGCTCGACGCCGCCCGCAGCGGCGCCGCCGTGCGCGGCGACGTGCAGGAGCCGCTCGGCGAGACGATCTACGACTTCTCGCCCGACCCGACGAGCCTGTTGAACGAACTGCTCCCGCTGACGATCAAGACGGCGCTCTTCCAGTGCTTCCTCGACGCCACGACGAGCGAGCACGTCGCGCGGATGGTCGCGATGAAGAGCGCGACCGACAACGCGGACAAGATGGCCAAGGCCCTGACCATGCAATACAACCGCGCCCGCCAGAGCCAGATCACGACGGAACTGTCGGAGATCATGGGCGGCGTGGAGTCGATGAAGAAGTAACGGCGAGCCGCCATCGAACTGCGATTGAGGGGGCGGACGCCGAGTCTGCCCCCTCTTCTCATTTGCCGTCACACCAGCCGCTCGCGGCTTAGCCGGCGGCAGACGTCCGCCACCGCCAACACCTCTCCGCACGGCTGGTAATGACAATGATGAACCCCGCCAACTTCCGCACCACCCGACGCTCCTTCATCCGCCAAGGCTCCCTCCTCGGCGCCGCCGCCGCCGCCGCGGTCGGCTCGACGGGCGTCGTCCGCGCGGCGGCCGACACCTCGCCGAACGACAAGATCGTCGTCGGGATCATGGGCACCGCCGGCCGGGGCACCGCGCTGGCGAGCCTGTTCGCCTCGATGCCGGACGCCGCGGTGAAGTACGTCTGCGACGTCGACGACGCCCACGCCGCCGCGTGTGCGAAGACGGTCGCGGGGAAGCAGACGCACGCGCCCGAGGCCGTCCGGGACTTCCGAAAAATCCTTGACGACAAGGGCGTCGACGCGATCGTGATCGCCACGCCCGACCACTGGCACGCGATCGCCGCGATCCTCGGCTGCCAGGCGGGGAAGCACGTTTACGTCGAGAAGCCGTGCAGCCACAACCCGCAGGAGGGGGAACTGCTGCTGGCCGCGGCGCGCAAGCACGGCCGCGTCGTGCAGCACGGCACGCAGCGTCGGAGCTATCCGAAGGTCGCGGAGGCGATCGGGCGGATCCACAAGGGCGAGATCGGCAACGTCCGCTTCTCGCGCGGCTGGTACACGAACAACCGCCCCGAGACCGGCCGCCGCACGCCAGCGCCGGTGCCGAAGGGGCTCGACTGGTCGCTCTGGCAGGGCCCGGCCCCGGAGCAGGCGTTCACCGAGAACGTCGTGCACTACAAGTGGCACTGGTTCTGGCACTGGGGCACGGGTGAGATGGGAAACAACGGCATACATTCGCTCGACATCTGCCGGTGGGGCCTCGACGTCGACTGCCCCACCCGCGTGACCGCCGGCGGCGGGCGGTACTGGTTCGAGGACGACCAGGAGACGCCGGACACGATGAACGTCACGTTCGACTACGGCGACAAGTGCATCGTGTGGGAGGGCCGGAGCTGCCAGCCGCGCGGGATCGAGGGCTCGTCGTTCGGCATCGCGTTCTACGGCGACAAGGGCTCGCTCGTGATCGATGGCGGCGGGTACACGGTCTACGACCTGAAGAACAAGGAGGTCGACAAGGTGGCCGGCCCCGCGCTTCGACGCCCCGCACGTGCGGAACTTCCTCGACTGCGTCCGCAGCGGCGAGCGGCCGATCGCGGACATCGAGGAGGGCGTGAAGAGCGTGCTGATGTGCCACGCCGGCAACATCGCCTACCGCGTCGGGCGGACGCTCACGCTGGACCCGAAAACTCGCCGCGTGGTCGGCGACGCGGAAGCGGAAAAACTCTGGAGCCGCGACTACCGGCCGGGGTGGGAGCCGAAGGTTTAGAACTCTGTTACGCCGGGACCCCTGCGTCGCATCCTTCCTCTCCCCAGTACGCCGCGGAGAGAGGCAGGGGAGACGGGACCGCTCACGGATAGGGGTGAAGGCGGGGTGAATTTTATCGGCGGCCGGGTCCGTCCCACTTGGTCCTTCATCAGTCCGCCGCCATTTTCCGATTCGGCCCCTCACCCTAACCCTCTCCCCCGAGTACGGGGGAGAGGGGACAACTACGCCCGGAAGCCGGAGGGTATCGTTCACCAGTGGCCGTAGCGGCGACTGCAACGCGGGTGTCCGCAGGGAATATCATGATCCGTCACGACGCTTGCTGGATCGTCTGCGCATATGATGGTCGGCGGCTTTCCTTCGCTTTTGCCCAGTCGCCGGCGGCCGCGCGCCGGATCCCAAGCCCGTGCCGCTGATGCAGATCGTTCCGCAGCCGCGGGCGGAGGCGTCGTTCCAGCAGGACGGGACGGAGGTCGCGCTGGTACCACTTCGGCGCCCGACCTCCGCCGGCCGTTCGTGTTCCCGCTGATCGGGCCGTCGGGGCGGTCGCTCACGCGGATGGGGCACCGCACGATCCCGAGGGCATCGCCATCACAACTCGGTCTGGGTCGCACTCTAACAGCGTCGACGGCGTCGGGTTCTGGCACGACGGGGAAGGGCGGATCGTCCACCGCCGGGTGATCGACTTCGAGGACGCCGACGACCGGGCGGCCGTCATCGCCGCGAATGACTGGGTGAACGAGGCCGACGGGAAGGTCCTGCTCCACGAGATCCGGCACGAGCATCCGGCCGCTGGAGGACGGCGGCCGGCTGCTGTTGATCGACCTCAAACTGACGCCCGCGGCCGACGAGGTGACGCTCGGCAAGACGCCATTCGGCCTCGTCGGCGTCCGGATGGCAAGACGATCGGCACGCTCGACGGCGGCGGCGAAATCCGCAACTCCGAGGGCGGCATGAACGAGGCGGTCGTGCTGTGGAAGCGGGCGCGGTGGGTCGACTATTCCGGCCCGATCACTCGGGCCGCGACGGAGGGATCACGCTGATGGACCACCCGTCGAACCCGAACCACCCGACCGGCTTCCACGTCCGCGGCGACGGCTGGATGGGCGCGTCGCTCACGTACGACGCGCCGCGCACCGTGAAGCGTGCGGAACCGCTCGTCCTGCGCTACGGCCTGTGGGTCCACACGGGCAAGCCGGAGCCGGCGACGATCGAGGCGCGGTGGAAGGCGTTCGCCGAAACGAAGCTTCCGGAGCTATCCGAGAAGAAGAAGTAGGTCCGTTTCCATCGACGAAGGGTGCGGGCGGAGGCGCGAGGGAAAATCGAAGCGTTGTCTTCTCCGCGTCCTCCGCGTCCTCCGCGGTTCATGCTTGTCGAACGTCTGAGTTGGCTCGCGTCTCACACTCAGTTTCCTGGACCTCGGCCCTTCGGGCCGGTCGCGAAACGAATTTCGCTGGCATCGCACGTCGTCTACCGCTTAAGACGCAGGTTCCCGTCGCGCCGAGCGCCTCCCGCGGTTCTCCTTTTCATGGCAAACTTGTGCAGGTAGTCTGTCGCACGTGAAATTCGCAAGTTGTAACGAGATCTTCGAGGGTTGGCCGTGGGAGAAGGTGTGCGACTTCGCCCGTGAGACGGGGTACGCGGGGCTGGAGGTCTCCCCCTTCACGCTCGGCGACACGGCCGGGGCGGTGACGCCGCAGCGGCGGCGCGAGCTGCGCGAGGCGGCGGCGGCGCGGGGGGTGGAGGTGCTGGGCCTGCACTGGCTGCTCGTGAAGCCGCCGGGACTGTACATCACGCACCCCGACCGCGCGGTCCGCGAAAAGACCGCCGACTACTTCCGCCAACTCGTCCACCTGTGCGCGGACCTCGGCGGCAAGGTGATGATCGTGGGCTCGCCGAAGCAGCGGTCGCTCCTGCCGGGCGTGACGCGCGAGCAGGCGATGGCATGGACCGAGGAGGTCTTCCGCCCCTCCCTCCCCGACGCCGCCGCGCGCGGCGTGACGTACGCGTTCGATCCGCTGGGCCCGCAGGAGACGGACTTCGTCAACACCGCCGCCGAGGCGATCGAACTCGCCGAGCGCGTGAACTCGCCGCAGTTCAGGGTGAACCTCGACGTGAAGGCGATGTCGTCGGAATCGAAGACGATCCCGCAGGTCATCCGCGACTCGGCCCCGTACATCGCGCACGTGCAGGTGAACGACCCGAACCTGCTCGGCCCCGGCATGGGCGACGTGAAGTACGAGCCGATCATCGCCGCCCTGCGCGAGGTCGGCTACGACGGCTGGCTGTCCGTCGAGGCGTTCGACTTCCGCCCCGGCCCCGAGCGAATCGCCCGCGAAAGCATCGAGTACCTCCGCCGGATGACCGGCGTCGC
>JAUJNJ010000042.1:0-42567 GCA_030448225.1 Phycisphaerae bacterium | reverse complement strand
CCGAGCGAATCGCCCGCGAAAGCATCGAGTACCTCCGCCGGATGACCGGCGTCGCGTGAGGCACGTCGTTCGTTCGGGACGGAAGGACGACGAGGCGCGGACACGCGCCACTCGGCGACTCTGTTGTTACGTCATCGGAGATCTGAACGGCGAATCTCCGACAGCTTCGCGTGACGTCGGTGGTTTCCCTCCAACCCTATCTGACCGCCGTGTCTCCGTGACTCTGTGGTTCGACTTTCTTTCTGAACCGTGTCCGCGCCCGTCCCGCTTCGATGATCTTCATCGCACCCCTGTGGCTCCTCGGTCTCCTCCCCTGGCTTGCGGTGACGGTCTGGCTGTTGCGCAAGCGCCGGCGGCCGACGGGCGTGCCGTTCATCGAGTTTTGGCAGCGCGGCCCGGTGACGCCCCCGAAGCCGGCGCGGAACTTTGCGTCGCCGCCGTGGCCGCTGGCGCTGGCGATGCTCGCGATGCTGCTCGCGCTGCTCGCCGCGGCGAGGCCGGCGGTGCGCGGGCGGGGCGGGCGGCCATTGACGATCCTCGTCGACCGCGGCGCGACGATGTCGGCGGGGGCGCCGCGGTTCCTCGCCGTCTCGCGCGACGTGGCGACGGAACTCGGACGCCGGGGGTCGCGGCGGCCGGTGGAACTCGTGCTGATGCCCGGTGCCGGGCCCGCGCGGACCGACGCCGCCGGATGGCTCGACGTCGTCGAGCGGGCGAAGCGGACGGCCGTCCCGACGGGCGACCTGCTCTGGCCGACCGTCGCCCGCCGACTCGCCGAATCGAACGACCCGGTCCTCGTCGTGACCGATCACCCCCCGGCCCTGTCGGACGAGCGGCTCATCGTCGTCGCGCCGCCGGCTCCCAGCGATCGACATGTCGGCATCGCCCACGTCGCAGCGCGCGAGTTGCCGACACCGCAGGTGATGGTGTCGGTCGAAGCGACGTCGTGGGAGGAACCGGTGGTCGTCGGCGTCTCGACCGGCGGGCGGGCGACGGGCGGCCGGCTCGAGGCGTCACCTGGAACGACCGGCCGTCGCGATCTGTTCATCGACGTGCCGGTCCTCGGGCCGGTGGTCGACCTGCGGCTCGATTCGCCCGGTGGCGGCGACGCCGCGGCCGCGGACGACCGGGCGTGGCTCGTCCGCGAGGGGACTTGGCCGCGGGTCGAACCCGGGGCCGCGCTGCCGGCATCGCTCGACCGCTTCATTCGGACGTACGCCGCCGCCCGGCCGCCGACGGATGAATCGCCCCGCGTGCGAGTGACGGATCAATTCGGTGACGTCCGGAATGACCAGCCGGCGGTCTTTCTCGAAACGCCAGCAGACGGCGACCGGGCGGCAGTGGAACCGGTTCCGGCGGGCGAGGTCGAGGTGGTTTCGCATCCGGTTACGCGCAATGTGACGTTCCCCCCGTCCTTCGGATCGACGGGGCAGGCCGCACCGCCGGCGGGATGGACGCCGATCGTGAAGCGGGGCGACGATGTCGTCGTTGCGGTGCGGGAGGCGCCCACGCGGCAGGTTTGGGTGGGAATTGGCGAGTTCGACACGTGGTCAAGAACGCCGGGGTTCGTCATCTTCTGGGCCAACGTGTTCGACTGGCTCGGCGCGGGCGGCGCGACCTACACTTACCACGCCCCGGGCACCGTTGGGGCGGGAGTGGACGCCGGAACCCGCCGGTCCTGGTGTAGGCGGCGAGCCGGGGCTGTGGCCGGGCCTGTACCGCCGCTCGGACGGAACGCGCCGGGCCGTGAACGCCGGATACGTACAGTCGCCACCGCCGCCGCGGGATGCCAACGCGTGGCGGGCGCGGCTCGATGCGTTACGGAACGATCGGCCCCTGGATCTGAGCCCTTACCTGCTCCTGGCCGCGGCCGGTTGCCTGGTGCTCGCGGCGGGCCTGTGGGGCGGTGCTACCTTGACAGAATTTTCGGGTAAAACTACTGTTGCGACCGATGGCGTGTTAACGGAGGCCCGCGCGCGCGGCCGAAATCGGATCGTCGATCGATCCCGAACGAGGACCCCGGCACACGACGCATCACCCGGTGACGGCGGCACCCACGCCACCCGTCGCCGGCGCAGCCCGAACCGCCCCGTTTCACGACGCCCCGCCGGCCCGTCCCGCTGACGGCCCGCGGGTGCCGCCGACCAAGGAACCTCATGGCCGAAACTATCCCTTCCGTGTCGGTGTCGTCGCAGAAGGACGTGCGGGTCGTCGAGTTCACGAACAACCGCATCCTCGACGAGGCCAACATCGCCGACATCGGGCAGAGCCTCAACGCGCTGATCGACGAGCACGGTAACCCGAAACTGCTGCTCGACTTCGCCAGCGTCGACCACCTGAGCTCCGCCGCCCTCGGCATGCTGATCAACGCCAACAAGCGGATCCGCGAGAAGAACGGCCAGCTCCGCCTGACGAACATCAAGCCGCAGATCTTCGAGGTGTTCGTCATCACGAAGCTCAACAAGCTGTTCAAGATCCTGCCGACGCGGGACGAGGCGATGGCGAGCTTCAACCAGTGACCGTGTGGGCCGTGCGGGCCGACCGCGGCGGCGCCCGTCGCTCGCGACCCGCTCCGGCGGGCGCGCGGCGGGGCGACCGGCGGGCGGCGGGACGTGGCACCGAGGACACGCATGGGCTTGGCCGGGCCTAATCGTCGCAAGGGAGCGGGTGCCACCGCCGCCGCGGCACGCGTCGCGCGGGGCGCGGCGGCCGCCGCGCCCGTCAAGCCCGGCGCGACCGACATCCGCATTTCCGGAGGCGTCGTGCGCGCGACGATCCCGTCCGACTTCAACGCCGGCCGCGACGTGCAGCAGGCGATCATGAACGAGGTGCTGAAGCACAATTTCGGCACCGAGACCACGTTCGCCATCCGCATCGCGCTGGAGGAGGCGATCGTCAACGCGATCAAGCACGGCAACCGCCTCGACCCGGCCAAGAAAGTACACGTCGAGGCCCGCGTCACGCCGAAGCGCGCGGAGATTGTCATCGAGGACGAGGGCCCCGGCTTCGACCGCAAGCACGTGCCCGACCCCACCGCCGAGGAGAACCTCTACAAGTGCAGCGGCCGGGGCGTGCTGCTGATCGAGTCCTACATGGACAGCGAGTGGAGCCACGGGGGCCGCCGCGTCCGGATGGTGAAGAACGTGAAATGACGGATCGGGGAAACCGTCCGCGGCGCGGTCTCAGCCGCAGGCCCAAAGGGTTCGCTTCCGGGCAAGAACGACCGTCCTGCGGCCAGTGCGGGCGGACGTGCCGACTCGGTCGTCCACAACCCGCCGGACCACTTTCTCCTCTTTCTGCCGGCGCTGGTCCGACAAGGTCGGGAAGACCGCGCCGACTGCTCCTATTGTCATCAGCGGGCGGTATACTCCGGCGACCGACTTGGCCGGTGCGAAAGCATTGCCGCCAACGGCGCTCGCCGACACGCGAGCGAAACGTTCGAGCAGCAGGAGACGAGGATCAGGCGTCCGCCGGACTGATATCGCCGCCGACCGCGTACCGACATGTTCCTCCCGATCCGCACCGATTCCCCGCTCCGCGCCACGCCCTACACGAACTGGGCGCTGATCCTGTTGAACGTCGTCGCGTTCGCCGCAGCACGCCAACCCGCAACTCGCCGCCGCCGGCCGGCTCTACCCGAACGACCCGTCGCTGGCGGCGTTCGTGTCGTACGCGTTCCTGCACGGCGACATCTGGCACCTCGTGTCGAACATGCTGTTCCTGTACATCTTCGGGAACAACGTCAACGACAAGATGGGCCACGTCGGCTACCTCGCCTTTTACCTTGGCTGGGGCCGTGATCTCGGGCGTCGGCTACACGGTGATGGAGCCGCTGGAGGGCGCGCCGCCGCTGATCGTCGGCGCCAGCGCGCGGTAGCGGCGATCACCGGCGCGTACCTCGTGCTGCTGCCGTACAGCACCGTCACCGTCTTCTACATGCTCTTCTTCATCGGGACGCTCGAGCTGCCCGGGTTCGTCTTCGTCCTGCTGTTCTTCCTGAAGGACCTGATCGGCTTCTCCGGGAATGCGGGCAACGTCGCGTACGTCGCCCACCTGTTCGGCACGCTGTTCGGCTTCGCGATCTGCCTTGCGGCTGCTCGTGACGCACCTGCTCCCGCGCGACCAGTTCGACGTGCTCGCGCTCGTGTCGCGCTGGAACAAGCGCGCCAGTACCGCGACATGGTCAGCAAGGGGTACAACCCGTTCGACTTCGCGCCCGTCGGCGGCGCGGCGGGCGCGCGGGGCGGTGCACGTCCAGCCGCTCGACCCGCAGCGCAACGGGCGGCGGACCTGCGCTCCGAGATCGCCGACCTGATCGCCCGGCACGACCTGCCCGCCGCCGCCGACAAATACGTCGAGCTGCGCGCGGCTCGACCAGGACAGGTGCTCGCCCGCCAGGCGCGCTCGACGTCGCCAATCAACTCGCCGGGCAGCAGCAGTTCGACGACGCGGCCCAGGCGTACGAGCTGTTCCTGAAGCACTACCCGAAGTTCGAGCAGATCGAGCAAATCGAGCTGATGCTCGGCCTGATCTACGCCCGCTACCTCAACCGCTTCGCCCCGGCCAAAGAACACCTCCTGAAGGCCGCCGCCCGCCTGCACGGCGACCGCGAGCTGGAGATGGCGCGGGCCGAACTCACTCGCATCGAACCCCTCCTCGGCTCCGACCGCCCCGGCGGCGGCACGCTCGCCGCGGGGTAAGCGGTGCCAACGAACCACCATTGGCCGGCCCGCTTGCGAGCCGGGTGCGACCGCGCGGCCGTCCGGACGCCCGCTTGCTCGATTGCCAAGGATTCGCGAACGGGACAAACTGTCCGCCAACCTCGTCCTCAAATCGCAAGATGACGCCGCGCCGGCGGCAGGTCTATACTGCGGCCGTCAGGGGTCCTCCCGGAGCGTGCCGTGGCATTCGCGTCCCCGCAGAACTTCGCCGAGCCGAGGCCCGTCCTCCCGTGGCCGGGGCGCGCGGATTGCGCCGCTGTGGCGGGACCCCGGCGCGTTGCCGGCGTCGGCACGCTTCTGCCCGAAGTGTGGAACGCCGCTCGCCCCGAACGCTCCGCCGAACTCCGGTGCGGCCACGCGGCTGGATGCAATCCGCCGGGCGGAGGCGTGGCTGCACCTTGTCGGCGGGACGCATGCCGTCCCCGCCGATCGCGCCGCGGGGCCCGAACCGACGTCGCGTTCGGCGATCCTTCGCGGCTATGCGGCCGCGCTGTACACCCTCGCGCGCCGCTATGAGCACGGCCGCGCCCACCGCAACCCCGCCGAGGCCATCCGCTGCTTCACGAAGTCCGCCCGCCTCGGCAATGCCGCCGCCGCCCGCCGCCTCGCCGCCGAAGAAATCCCCATGGCCAAAAGCCGGGCCGGCGCGGCCGGGTAACCAACTGGCGGGGTCGCCGTCGCCTCTGCCGATCCGCCACGTCCCGCCGCGTCGCCCACCCCTCGTCGGCACGCCGATTGCCTGATGACCTCGCATTGCCCGGAAGAAGGAGTGTGCACATGACCGCGGACACAAACATGTCCTACTGGACGATGTTCAAGCAGGCAATCGCCGACTGGTCGGAAGACAAGGCCATGAAGCTGGCGGCGGCTGGCGTTCTACACGATGTTGTCGATCGCGCCGCTGCTGATTATCTCGATAAAGATAGTTGGCGTGATCTTTGGGCAAAAGGCGGCTGAGGGGCAAATCGCGGGCTACTTGACGGAAACCGTCGGAAGCGAGGGGGCGAAGGCGGCGCAACAGATGATAGCGAATGCCGGTCAAGAAGGCGGCGTCGTAGCCACGGTCATCAGCGTTCTCGTCCTGCTCTTTTCCGCCAGCGGCGTATTCGGGGAACTGCAGGACTCCCTCAACACCATTTGGGAGGTGAAGCCTAAGCCGAATCAGGGGATTTTGGCGACGATTAAGGCACGATTCTTCTCGCTTACGCTAGTGTTAGGTGTGGCCTTCCTCCTGATGGTGTCGCTCGTCGCGAGCACCGTCCTCTCCGGCATCGCCGATAAGGTCGGCGGCGGCGAGGGCATCTTTTTGAAGCTCGTTCATTTCGTCATCTCGATCGGCGTGATCACGGGACTGTTCGCGATGATGTTCCGTTACCTGCCGGACGTGCGCATCAGTTGGCGGAACGTGTGGGTTGGCGCGGCGCTGACCGCCGTCCTCTTCACGCTCGGTAAGTTCCTGCTCGGCTGGTACCTCGGCCGGGGAGCACGACGTCGGTCTACGGGGCCGCCGGCTCGCTCGTCGCGCTGCTGTTGTGGGTTTACTACGCGGCCCAGATTCTGTTCTTCGGCGCCGAGTTCACGCAGGTCTACGCACGGGCTCACGGCGAGGAACTGGAGCCGACGGAGCACGCGATGAAGGTGACGGAGCAGGACCGCGCGCACAGGGAATGGTGTCGAACGAGAAGATGGCGGCGAAGGCGGCAGCCGCGGGCTCGACCGGCGGGGGCCGGCCGGCAGTGGCGGGTGGTCCGACGCACCCGATGCCGGCGGGCGGCCGGCACGTGCCGCCGCGATTCGCCGGCACGCCGTTCCCGCAGGGTCGGACGTCGACCGTCGCCGGGGGCGCGTCGGGCGTGCCGAGCTACGCGGCTCGCCGGCGCCGGCCTGCTCGTCGGCGTCGCGGCGGGGGTGTTCGGCGGCTCAACCTCAAGAAGGACCCGACGCGCGTCACCCGCAAGCACGCGGCGGCGGTGAAGCTGAACGAACGGCTGGACACGATCGAGTCGAAGCTCGGCCGGGCGGGCGCGCCTCAAGGATTACCTCCAGGACGTGCGCGTGAGCGATCGCATCGATACGGTGGAAAAGAAGATCCGCGCGGCGTCGACGAAGGTCCGCGCTGAAGCGACCGGCCGGCCGGCGTGGGCCGTGCGGCTCGCGGACATGATCGCGGGCGTGAAGTAGCGGCCCGCTCATCGTCGCCGGCAACTGATAACCCGCGTCCGAAATTGTCCGGCGAACGGTGCGGCGGCGCCGCCGGAACGCAAAATTGACTGGCACGTCGCGACGACCTCCAACCTGCTTCAAACGAAAAGGGCCTGGGGACGCTTGTCCTCGGGCCCTTCTCCGTTCGTCGCGTCGCCGGGGCCCCCGCGCGGCTCACTTCTTGAAGAACGTCTTGCCGCGCGAGTTGAACTTGCTCAGCCGGTTGTTGACGTACAGCCCCTCGAGCAGGAACTCGCCGACCGCTGCGAGCGTCGCGTTGTCGCCGCCGTCGAGCTTCATCTGGCGGGCGAGCTTCGTGGCAGCCTGCGGCAGGCCCTTGATCGCCTTCATGTTCGCGACGAACTCGTCGGCCGGCAGGTCGTCGCCGGACGGGAACGTGAGGTTCCCCTTGAACTGGTCGACCACGTCGTCGTGCCCGTCGGGGTCGTCGTGCCGGCCGTACACCGCCTTCACAGCCTCGCCGACGAGCGATTTGATCAGCTTGTCCTCGGCGCCCTCCTCCTCCGACAGCGTCATCTCGATCTTGCCGCGGCAGGAGGCGACGAGGTAGTTCAAATCGCAGATGCGAGGCACGACCCGCTTCTCACCCGTGAGGATCGCCCGCCGCTCCGCGTTGCTGACGACGGTCTCGAGGTTCGCGATGCTCGTCCGCACCGACACGCCAGACGCCTGACTCACGTGCGGACTCGACCGCGCGAGGCGCACGACCTCCTCGACCACCTCGGACATGAACCGCGGCACGTCCACGTGCACGCCCGCGCCCCCGTCGGCCGTCGCGCGCTCGACGAACGCGTTCTGCTCGGCGATCTGGATGCCCTCGTCGACCGTCTCCGGGTAGTGCGTCCGCACGACCGAGCCGATGCGGTCCTTCAGCGGCGTGACGATCCGGCCGCGGTTGGTGTAGTCCTCGGGGTTGGCGCTGAAGACGAGACAGACGTCCAGGTCGAGTCGAATCGGGTAGCCCCGGATCTGCACGTCGCGCTCCTCGAGCACGTTGAACAGGCCCACCTGGATGCGCGGCGCGAGGTCGGGCAACTCGTTGATCGCGAAGATGCCGCGGTTGCTGCGCGGGATCAGCCCGAAGTGCATCGTCGACTCGTCCGACAGGTACCGCCCCTCGGCGTACTTCACGAGGTCGATCTCGCCGATCAGGTCGGCGATCGTGACGTCGGGCGTCGCGAGCTTCTCGTGGTACCGGGCGGAGCGGTGCACCCACTCGATTTTCGCGTCCTCGCCCTGTTCGGCGATCACGCGCCGGCCGGCCTTCGTGGTGGGCTTGACAGGATCGTCGTTGATCTCCAGCCCGCTCAGGACCGGGATCCACTCGTCCAACAGTTCCGGCAGCATGCGGAGGATGCGCGTCTTCGCCTGCCCGCGGAGGCCGAGGAACAGCAGGTCGTGCTTTGACAGAATGCCGTTGACGATCTGCGGCAGCACGCTCTCGCGGTAGCCGACGATGCCGGGGAACAATTCCTCCCCGGCCCGCAACTTCCCGATCACGTTGCGGCGCAATTCGTCCTTGACCGTCGACGGCCGGTAGCCGGTTTCCTTCAGTTGCCCCAGCGTCGCGGGGCGCGGATGCGGATGGAGATGACTCATCGGTTCAGGGTTTCCTTTTGGCAACCCCGAATGATAGGCCGGACGGAGGGGGAGGAGTGGGGAGTAGACGAGTGGGGAGCGGGGAGTCGAAGAGTGGGGAGTAGGAGTCGTGGGCGGTGGGGGGAGGAGACATATTGCTGTCACCAGGTCGGCGGACCCCGCGACAACGCCCACGCCTTTACTCCCCACTCCCCACTCTTCTACTCCCCACTCCCCTTTCCGTCACTCCTCCGGCGTCTCCATGCGGCGGCCGGCTTCGGCCCAGGCGTCGACGTACTTCGTCCGCTGGCGCTTGATGCCGGCGCGGGGGAAGAAGAAGCGGCCGATCCGCACGGTCATCAGGATCCCGGCGACGAGGATCACGAGGACCACCGCCATCAGCAGGGCCGCGTATGCGGAAAGTTGCTTCTTCTCCTGGGCCGTTGCGTCGTTGGCGGCCTGAAGGGCGGGGAGGAGGTAGATGTTGGAGATGAACACGAGCAGCACCGTGAAGCCGACGAGGAACGCGAGGAACGCCCACGTGCTGCGACCCGGCCGGCGGCGGGGGAGCGGCCGGACGATGCGACCGGCACAAGGCGTTGTCATGACGTGCTCCTTCCGCGCCGGGCCGGCGTGGCGCCCCGATCGTGCGTCCCGGAAGCTTCCTTCGACCTTCACCGCAGCGGGCCCGGCCATTGTACGCTCGAAACCGGATCGGCGGAGCCAAAGGATTCGGACGATTCGCGGCCGGAGCCGGCGCGTTTTGGCCAGTCGCAGGGCTCGCGGCGCGCGGCGGCTTACCAAGGCAGCTCGGCCCTGGCGTTCAGCGGTCGCTTCGCTGCCAGGTCCTCGATGACCTTCCGGTCCGCTTCGTCGAGGTCTTTCGGCAGGGCGATTTTCACGACGACCAATTGGTCCCCCTTCTCCGCGTCGCGTTCCAGGCCGCGCCCCTTGATGCGCAGCTTCGCGCCGCTGCCGGTGCCCGGCGGGATCGTGAGCGTCACCGGTCCCTCCAGCGTCGGCACGGCCACCTTCGTGCCGAGCATCGCCTCGTACACGCTCAGCGGCAGGTCGAGCAGGATGTCGAGGTCGTCGCGCCGGAAGAACTCGTGCGGCGTCACCTTCGTGACGATGAACAGGTCCCCCGCGCCGCCCGGCCCGTGCTGGCCGCGGCTCTTGATGCGGATGCGGCTGCCGTCCTTCACGCCGGCCGGGATCTTCACGTCGATCGTCTCGAGCTTCCCGTCGCGGTTGATCTGAAGGGGCAGCGTCGTCCCGCGCACGGCCTGCTCGAACGCGAGCGTGACGTGGTGCTCGACGTCGCCGCCGCGCTGGTACTCGGGGTCGGGCGGCGTCGGGCGCATCCGCGGCCCGCGGGGGGCGGCGCGGCCCGCGCCGGCCGGGGCGCGGCCGCCGAAGAGTTGGTCGAAGATGTCGGAGAACCCCGACGCGTCGAAGTCCTCCACCCGCGCGCCGGGCCCGGCCCCGCCGCCGCCGCCGCGCCACTCGCGGCCGTTGCCGCGGCCCTGCTGGGCGCGGCGGAACGCGTCGAACGGGTCGACGCCGGGCCCCCCGCCTCCGGGACCGCCCGCGCCGACGCCGGCGTGGCCGAACTGGTCGTACTGCGCCTTCTTCTCCGGGTCGCTCAGGACGTCGTACGCCTCCTGGACCTCCTTGAACTTCTCGGTCGCCTGCGGATTGTCCTTGTTCATGTCCGGGTGGTACTGGCGCGCGAGCTTGCGGTGCGCCCGCTTGATCTCGTCGGCCGACGCGCCGCGCGCCACCCCGAGGATGTCGTAATAATCTCGTTTGGCCATCGTCGTCGTCTCGTGCGGCGTTGCCCGTGGAAGGCCGGTCCGCCGCGCTGCTCCTTCGTTCGGCACCTATCATAGCATAGGTTGTGCCGTACCGAACCGGACCCACCGCGCCCGCCCGCCCGCCAAGGAGGCCGCCCCATGCCCGAAGATGCTTGCCCGATGCCGACGCGCCCCGCGGATGACGAGGCCGCTATCGTCCGGCGGATGCTCGCGGCCCGGCGGATTGCCATCGTCGGCCTTAGCGAAGACCCGTCGCGGCCGAGCTATGACATCGCCCGCTACCTGAAGGGGGCGGGCAAGGAGATCATCCCGGTCAACCCCACTTACAGCACCGTCATGGGCCTCACGTGTTACGCGTCGCTGGCGGACGTGCCGGGCCCGATCGACGTGGTCGACGTCTTCCGTCGGCCGGAGTTCTGTGCCGACGTCGTCCGCGACGCGGTACGGGCGAAGGCGAAAGGCGTGTGGCTCCAGAGCGGCATCGTCAGCGACGAGGCCAAGCGCGTCGCGCGCGAGGCCGGCATCGATTTCGTCCAGGACCGCTGCATCAAGGTCGACCACATGTTTCAGGGGCGGTAGGGCTGCGACGAACGATCGCCCTTGACCATGACCCGCAGCCGCGCACAACGTCGCAAAGCCCCCGGCTTCCGCGCGACATCAGGATTCTCCCACCCCGCCGGCCGCGCCCGCTCCCGGCCCCGCCTTTGCACCTAACACGCCGTCGCCCGCGTCGCCGGTGCCGCCAAGCGCCGGTGGAGTCCGGCACGTCCCGTCCGAAAATGTAACCAAGGAGTTCGATTGTGCATCGCGGGGTGATGTTTCAGTACTTCGAGTGGAACTGTAAGCCCGACGGCACGCTGTGGCGCGACCTCGCCAAGCGGGCCAAGGAGTTGAAGAACCTCGGCACGACCGCCGTCTGGTTCCCGCCGGCCGGCAAGACGATGGACGGCGGCACCGGCACGGGCTACGCCGTCTACGACCCGTACGACCTGGGCGAGTTCGACCAGAAGGGCTCCGTCCGCACGAAGTACGGCACGCGCGACGAGTACCTCGACGCGGTCCGCGCCGTCCGCGACGCCGGCATGCACGCCTACGCCGACGCCGTCTTCAACCACCGCCTCGGCGGCGACGAGACGGAAGAGGTGTTGATCGAGGAGATCTGCTGCGATAACCGCAACTGCGTGCAGAGCGCGCCCTACACGATCCGCGCCTGGTCGCACTACACGTTTCCCGGCCGCGGCCAGCGCTACTCGCCGATGAAGTGGCACTGGCATCACTTCAACGCGTTCGGCGCCAACGCGAACGCGCCGCAGGAGAAGGGCAAGATCTACCGCGTCGTCGGCAAGTCGTTCTCGGGCGAGGTCTGCCTCGAGTTCGGCAACTTCGACTACCTGATGGGCGCCGACATCGACACCTACCACCCCGAGGTCCGCGAGGACCTGCACCGGTGGGGCCGCTGGATCGTCGACACCGCCGGGGTCGACGGCTTCCGGCTCGACGCGATCAAGCACATCCCCGCCAGCTTCTTCAAGGACTGGTTCACCCAACTCCGCGCCGACTATCCCGGCCGCGAGTTGTTCGGCGTCGGCGAGTACTGGAGCGGCGACGTGCAGGAACTGAAGGGGTACCTCGACAAGACCGACGGCGTGATGCGCCTGTTCGACGTGCCGCTCCACTTCAACTTCCGCGACGCGGCCAGGGGCAGGCGACTACGACCTGTCCAGGATCTTCGACGGCTCGCTCGTGGCGGACAACCCGCTCATGGCCGTCCCAGTTCGTCGACAACCACGACAGCCAGCCCGGCCAGTCGCTCGAGTCGTGGGTCGACGACTGGTTCAAGCCGCTGGCCTACGCGCTGATCCTGCTCCGCCGCGACGGGTACCCGTGCCTGTTCTACGGCGACTACTTCGGCAGCGACGACGCGCGGCACCCGCTGACGTCGCACCGCAAGCTCATCGACGACTTCCTCCAGGCCCGCGCACTTCACGCACGGCGAGCAGCACGACTACTTCGACCACCCGTCGTGCGTCGGCTGGCTCTGGACCGGCGACGCGCGCACCCCAAGTCGCTCGCGGTCGTCATGAGCAACGGCGACGCCGGCACGAAGCACATGAAGACCCTGCACGCCGAGGCCACGTTCCGCGACGTCACCGGCCATTGGCCCGAGCCCATCACCACCGACGCCGACGGCGGCGCCGACTTCCGCTGCCCGCCGGGGAAGGTCAGCGTCTGGTGCATGTGCTGAGGGGGCCCGTCGCAGCCTCCGGCGATCGAGCGCATTCAGGGCGACTCTATTCGACGGGCAGCGAGGTGCGGCTTTGAGCTACCCGGCGTGGCCACCTGAGGGTGGCCACGCCACTACGCTTCAAGGTGAGGGGCCGAGAAAGCGGAATGCTGCGACGCGTGCCAATTCGCGTCACCGTCCGCGCAGGTATTCGCCGACGTCTCGGCGCAGATGCGGCCTCACTTGCGACCGTCCTGCCGGTCGGTGACGTCCGCGGCGCGCGGGCCGGTGTCGAGGGGCGCAGTAAACCGCACGTCGGCTCGTTGCAAAATCCGTTCATCAGTAGTGTCCACGATGGTGCCGGCCCCCGTGATGGCGGCGACCGTGGTGGCCGTCGTGATGACCACGGTGGTGGTGGTGACCGTCGTGGCGTTCTACCCGGCGGTAATAGTGGTGATCGTCGTAGTGTTGGTGGCGGTGGTGCCACCGATGGTGGCGGCTGCGATGGCGGTGATGGTCGTGGTCGTCGTAACTGCAGCCGGCGAGGCCGAGCGTAAAAGCCCCGGCGAATGCGGCGAGGACAAGAATTCTCATAGGAACCTCCGGATCGTCCCGCCCCACGTCGCCCGTCGACGCCGAGGAGGTGCGCGGCGTACCTGTGGCGGGGCGTTGATCACGCAACGCCCCGCGTCTCGCGGCATCGGTCGTTCCAGCACGTCGATTCGTTCGGACGGGCGAGGATGTGAGGCACAGGGATAGACGTGGCCGATCAGCGAACGTTAGTAGTGTCTGATCGCTCGCGGAGCTTCGTCCGTTCGCGCTGAAATCATCGGAGCGCGAACGGAGGAGGTTGCACTTCACGATCGAACTGGTTGCGCTGACGCCGAGAGGTAAGCTTCCCGCGTCACGGGACTCTGCCGACACTCGACACGTGGCGTCACGGCCGCAGCGGTTCCCACTGGCGGCGGTTCGGCGCGGTGCGGGCGTCGGCGGGGTCGTAACGGAGGAACGACTCGTGCATCCACCGCGTGGCCGTCGTAGAACAACGCGTTCGCCCCACGGTTGTGGCGGTACGCGACGATGTTGGCCTTGTCCGGCGCCTCGTGCCGCTCGCCGTAGTAGGGCAAGTACCTCATCGTGCCGTTGAGCCGCGCCGTTGATGTTGACGCCCTCGCTCGTCGCGTCGACGAACTGAATCTTCTCCGCCGGCCGCTGGACCTGCGCGCCGCCAGCCGTTCGTGTAGTGCGGCGCGAGCCGCGCCACCATGCCGGGCAACTGCTGGTAGTTCATCGCGTAGCTGTTGTGCAGCGTGTACCCGTGCCGTTTTCGCCCGGTCGGCCGACAGCGCGCGTCGGGGCAGACGAGTCCGGCGGCGAACCGGCCGCTGTCGGGGTTGCGCGAGCCGAGTTGCTTCGCGAATTCGTACGCGCGGAACCTGTACGGCGGCGGGCCGCGCGGCGTCACCGGCGGCGCCGGGTGGGGCGGCCACCCGCCGCTGGCCGGCGACCAGCCCCAGTAGCCGGGCACGTGCCGGTCCTTGAACATCCCGAGGTACACCTGGTTCGCCAGCCCCAACTGGCGGATGTTGCTGAGGCAAGTCGCCTGCCGGGCCGCGGCACGCGCGCGGTTGAGCGCCGGCAG
This sequence comes from Phycisphaerae bacterium, assembly GCA_030448225.1. The sequence continues at coordinate 28,362 of JAUJNJ010000042.1, read as the reverse complement.
AAGGATGCCGAGCAGGACCGCGATGATCCCGATGGCCACGAGCAGTTCCACGAGCGAGAAGCCGCGGTGGCGTCGCATGTGAGTTGTCCTCTCCGCTCCGTGCGAAGTGGTTCGACGAAAGACGTGAACTTCCCCTGCCCGCTGATCCTACCGAACGCCGCCCGCGGACGCACCGATTTTCCGCCCCGCCGTCGGCCGCCATTTGCCCGCGACCGTTAATCTAGGCAACGGGCGACGCGGCGGCGGCGAGCGTCCTTGCGGGTGAGCGTCTTCCCCCGCGCGTGCCGGTCCATCGGTAACGCGTTGGCGACGGTCGCGCCGATCCGACGAGCAGTGGTCTATCGGTAGGGGAAAGTACCCGCGACAGGATTCGAACCTGTGACCTGCGGTTTAGGAAACCGCCGCTCTATCCAACTGAGCTACGCGGGCGCGTCGGGACTCATCGTAATCCATGTGCGGCCGGGGTTAAACCCCGGGCCGAACGGCGGCGAGCAGGTGCGAGAGCAGCACGGTGCCGACGCCGACGGCGCCGACGCTCTGGCTCAGCGGCCAATCGAGGTTGAGGCTTAACACGAAGCCGCCGACGAGGAAGGCGAGGGAGAAGCCCGCCGCGAGCAGGAGGGCGGGGGGGATGCGGCGTGTCCAGGGGAGGGCGGCGGCGGCCGGGAGGAACAGCATCGCCAGCACCATCGCCGTGCCGAGCGCGTTCATGCCGAGCAGGACGACGGCCGCCAGGAGCGAGAGGAACAGCGCGTCCCACCGGGCCGGGCGCAGGCCGGTGAGTTCGGCGGCGGCGGGGGCCTGCGCGAGCAGCAGCCAGCGCCGCCACAGGAGCGCGGCGAGCAGGCCGGCGGCGAGGACGAGTGGGATCGTCAGGCGCTCGGTCCGGTCGTCGACGGCGACGTCGATCCCGGTGTAGAGGTTCTGCAGGTCGGCCAGGTGCTGCCCGCTGCCGGCGACGACCAGGAGCGAGACGCACAGGCCGCCGACGTAGAGCGAGGGGAGCAGCGGGTCGTGCCGCCCGCCGGCGCGGAGGCGGGCGCTGCTCATCAGCACGACGAACAGCGCGGCCGCGAGCAGCGCGGGCGGGAGCGTCGGCCAGCCGAGCGCGGCGGCGGTCGGCTCGAACGCCGCGGGCAGCGCGAGCGCGCCGAGGCGGAAGCCGACCGCCGCGCCGACCGCGACCGCCTGCGGCAGCGCCAGCGCGAGCAGCGCCTGCCGCCGCAGCAGGACGAACGTGCCCACGCAACTCGCCGCCACGCCCACGGCGGCGGCGGTGCGGAGGACGGGGGCGAACAGGGCGGCCGTCTCGATCAGGTCGTGCCAACTCGTCATGCGGTCGCCCGTCCCGCCGGCGCCAGTCGCTCCCGCAGCGCGGCGGCTGGGATGACGTGCGCGACGCTCGCCGCGCCGGGTTCGCGCGCCGGCTCGAGCCACGCCGTGTGCTCGCAGAGCGATTCCAAGTCGCGCATCGAGTGGCTGACGACGACGGCGGCGACGCCGGCGCGGACGGCGGCGCCGAGCACGTTCAGCAGCAGGTCGCGCGACGCGAGGTCGAGGCCGTCGGTCGGCTCGTCGAGGACGAGGAGGCCCGGCTCGGCAGCCAGCGCGCCGGCGAGCATCACGCGCTGCTGCTGCCCGCCGCTGAGTCGCGCGAACGGCCGGTCGGCGAGGTCGGCGACGCCGAGGCGGTCCATCGCGGCGCGCAGGCGGGGCGCGAGGCCCCGCGTCCAGCCGAACCGCCGCCCGGCCGACAGCGGCAGGGCGGCGGCGTCGAGGGCGGTCATCGGCCAGGTCGGCTCTGCGCTGCGGTGCTGCGGCAGGTAGCCGCGCCTGCCGCGGCCGGGCTGCTCGACGCGGCCGGACGTCGGGCGGATCAGTCCGAGGAGGCCGCGCACGAGCGTGGTCTTGCCCGACCCGTTCGGACCAAACATGCCGAGGCACCGCCCCCGCTCGACACGCAGCACGCCGTCGACGCGCACCACCGGCCGCCCCGCGTAGCCGAACGCCGCGTCGCGCAGCTCGACCTCGGTCGCGTCCGCGCCGCCGCCGCCGCCGCCGTTCACTCGGCCCCCGTCGTGGGTCCCGCGGCTCCTGCTGCGGCGGCGGGTTCGATGCCGGCGGCGCGGGCGGCCTCGATGATCTTGCCGACGTTGTGGCGGAACAGGGCGGCGTACGAGTCCGCCTGCGGCACGCCGAGCACGTGGTCCGGCAGCACGACGACCGACGCGCCCGCGCGCTCGGCCACCGCCCGCGCGAGGTCGGCGTCGCTGTAGGTCTCGACGATCACGACCTTCACGCCCGCCGCCTTCATCCGGTCGATGATCTGCCGCACCTGCGCGGGCGAGGGGGTGATGCCGGGCTGCGGCTCGATCGTGCCCACGACGTCGAGGCCGAACGCGTCGGCGAAGTAGCCCCACGCCGGGTGGAACGTGACGACCTTGAGCCGGCCCAGCGGCGCGAGCTGTTCGCGCAGCGCCGTGTGCAGGTCGGCCATCTCGTTCACGAACTGCCGGGCGTTCTCGCGGTAGAAGTCGCCGTTGGCGGGATCGGCGGCGATCAACGCCCGCGCGAGCGTGACGGCCATGCGCTGCGCGTTGGCCGGGTGCAGCGCGTAGTGCGGGTCGCCGTAGGCGTGGACGTCGCCGCCGGCGCGGTCGAGGCGGCCGGCGGGGACGTCGCGCAGCTCGATCCCCCGGCTCATGTCGACGTTGCCCGGCCGGCCCGCCGCCACGCGCGGGTTGCGGGCGCCCTTCAGCAGGTTGTCGCGCCACGGCTCGGCGTCGAGCCCGCCGTGGACGAACAGGTCGGCCTTGTTGAGCGCGACCATCTCGGTCGGCTTCGCCATCACGTTGTGCAGGTTCTCCGGCCCCTTCATCACCGACCGCACCTCCACCCGGTCCCCGCCGATCCGGCGGGCGAGGTCGGCGAAGTCGGTCGTGGTGGTGACGATCTTCAGGTTCGCGCCCGCCGGCGCCGCCGCGAACAGCAGCACGAGGGCGATCGAGTTCAGCAGGTGTTTCGTTTTCACAGCATCGTTCCTTCAAATGTTGAACCGCGGAGACGCGGAACGCGCGGAGGATGCGGCAGGATTAGCCACCGATGGGGCACCGATGAACACCGATGAATAAAAGCAGCAAACCGAAAAGGCGTGATCGCAGCTATCCAAGCCTTTTCATCGGTGCTCATCGGTGCCCCATCGGTGGCTCATTTCTTCTCTTCGCTTCTCCGCGCCTCTGCGGTGAACTGTATTCACCGAGACTTATCGCATCGACCAGTACGGGTGGGGCGGGTGGGCGCCGAAGATCCACGTCGCCTGGAGGTAGACGATGTCCTCGGCGTTGCGGTCGCCGTCGCGGTGCTGGTAGGACGCGCGGAAGCGGAGGAACTCGCTCCAGTACCAACTGACGTACGGCGTCACGCCCCACGCCTCCTGGTCGGCGTCGTCGGGGTTCTGCGTCCAGTCGAGGCGCAGGCCGGCGTAGACGTCGCGGTTGAGCTGGCGCTGGCCGAGGACGTAGGCGCCGAACGATTCTTCGGTGCCGCCCTCGTTGTCGACGACGCCGTAGATCGCCTCGGACTGGAACAGCCAGTTGCGGAACCCGCCGGTGGAGTCGGTGAGCAGGAGCGTGGCGTCGACGCCGAAGAGGTTGGCGTCGAGCCCGTTGTCGGCGTCGCGCTCGCCGGTGAGCCACGAGCCGCCGAGCTCGAAGTTCACGTTCTGCGCCAGGTCGGTGTTCCACAGGACGTGGCCGTTGAAGCCGGGCGAGTCGACCGAGAGGTCGCCGCCGAAGACGGGCGACTCAGAGCCCGCGCCCTCGCCCGCGATGACCTCGCCGATGAGTTCGACGTACTGCCCGCCTACGAGGTCGCTCGGGACGACGTAACTGAGGCTGATGCCGCTGTCGATCAGGGCCTCGGGCGCGAGGAACGCCTGGCTGACGAACGCGGGGTCGGTCGTGGGCAGGTCGTGGAGGTGCAGGATGTTCTGCCGCCCGAAGCGGAGGTGGAAGCGCCCGAGCTTCGCGGTGAGGTTCGGCACGCCGAAGTCGTGGAGGAAGATGTACGCCTCCTCCACGCCCGCCGACGTTTCCGGCCCGCCGCCTTCCTCCTCTTCTTCCCCGCCTTGCTCGGCGAAGATCGGGTTCTCGACGTCGCGCTCGAACGCCAGCACGAGCACGCCGTCCGCCCGCGGGTCGACCGCCGCCCGCAGGTCGAGCTCGGCCTCGCGGACGTCGAAGCGGTTGTAAGCGTCGTTCTCGCGGTCGGGCGAGTAGGTACCGACCGTGTCGACGATCACGGCCATGTCCGGGTTGAAGTCGGCGGGCGTGCGGAGGGGCAACGGCAAGTCGGCGTCCCTCGCGTCAAGGTCGCGCAGCACGTCCTGCCGGGTGCGCTCGACGTCGTCCGTCGCCGCGCCGGCGGGGGCCGGCGACGCGGGTGTCGTCGGCGTCGGCTGATTCGATTGGAGTTGTTGCCGAAGGGCGTCGATCTCCTGGTCGCGGGCCTCGAGGTCCTGGCGGTACTGCCGTTCGAGCTCGGTCAGGCGTCGCTCGAGTTGATCGACGCGGGGGTCGGCGGCGGGGGCGGTATGGGCGGAACCTACCGTCGGGACGGCGGCGACGACCGCCGCCGCCAGCACAGCCGCCGTGCGGCCGATGCGTGTGCGCATGTGCGTTCTCCTGCGAGAGCGATTCGGATTTGCAGCTGGGATCAACCGCGACCGTCCACCTGCGGCCGCCACCAGGGGTGCCGCAGGGGCGATCGTGTGGACGAGCCCGCGCGGCCGCGCGTGCGTGCGCGGCAACCGTTCGGCCGTCGAGCGCGGCGGGAAGGAGTGCTCCCGCGCGGCATGCTCGCAGGCACGAAGCGACTCGGCTCGTCGCTCTAACAGGAGATCGGGGGGCCGCGGCAGTCGAGTCGCATCGCGGCGAGGCGGGAGACGGGGAGCGAGCGGAGGAGCGTGAGGAAAGCCACGAACAGCCCGAGCAGGATCAGGGCCGGCACCGCCGACGCCGAGACGAGCGGACCGTTCAGCACCGCGTGAAGGTGGCAGTCCCAGTCGCCGTGAAGGGGCGCGACGGGTTCCTCGTCATGGCCGTGATGATGATGATGATGCCCGGCGTGCGACGCGTCGGCGGCGTCGGCCGCGCGGTCGCGGATCGCGTGATCCATGTCGTGCAGGCGCTGAAGCGAGCCCGTCCCGAGCAGGGCGAAGGCGAGCAGCAACAGAATGGACGCGACGCGCATCACGGGCGACAGCCTCATATCGGACGCGGTTCGTGTCAAGTGCGGCCGCGTCTCGGGACAGAAATGCACGGTGGCCGATCGGGCAACCCGCTCGCGAGTCTCGATCGCCGAGTTGGCGATTCGATCCTATTGTGCGGGCGGGGATCACGACGCGTTCTTCGTGGACACGGGTTCGGCGGTGATGCGCTCGCCCATCGAGTACTCGATCGCGAAGCGGAGCAGGGCGGGGCCGCTCTTGATGCCCAGCTTGGACTTGATGTTCTCGCGGTGCGCGTCGACCGTCTTGACGCTGAGCGAGAGTCGCTCGGCGATCTCGCGCGGGCCGACGCCCTGGCCGAGGAGGGAGAAGACCTCGAACTCGCGGTCGCTGAGGCGCTCGAGCGGCCCGCCGCCGCGGCCGCCGCCGTCAACGGCGCGGGAGAGGAGGCGCGACGCGACGCGGTCGCTGACGCAGACCTCCCCGCCGAGCACTTTGCGGATCGCGCGCAGCACGTGGGCGGTCGCTTCCTCCTTCATGACGTATCCGCGGGCGCCGGCGCGCAGCGCCCGCTCGGCGTGGAGCGACTCCTGGTGCATCGACAGCACGAGCGTCGGCAGGTCGGGCTGCTCCTCGCGGAGCGTCTTGACGAGCGTGAGGCCGTCGCCGCCCTTGAGGAACAGGTCGACGACGACGAGGTCCGGCCGCAGCGTTCGCGCCGCCGCGTGCCCGCCCTCGACGTCCTCGGCGTGGCCGCACACCTCCAGGTCCGGCTCCTCGTTGATCAGCAGCGCCAGGCCCTGGCGCACGATCGGGTGGTCCTCGACCAGCAGGATGCGCGACTTGCGCCGCGGCGGCGGCGAGCCGCCGTCGTGGTCCCAGCGCGCTTCCTGGGCGGCGTCGTCGTTCGCGGCGGTCGCGTTCTTGTGGCTCATGGGTGCTCCGGTTCGACCACGTCGCGCGACGCCGGGCACGCGCAGGCGACGACCGTGCCTCCCGACTCGCCCGCCCGCACGTCGAGCGTGCCGCCGATGATTCTCGCGCGGTAGGCCATCGTCTGCAAACCCATCCCGGCGCCCGCCGCCGCGGCGCCGCCGGCGGGCACGCCGCGGCCGTCGTCGCGGATCGTCAGGGTCACGTCGGTGCCGCGGCGGGCGAGCTCGAGCCAGACGTGCGACGCCCGCCCGTGCTTCACCGCGTTGCTGACCGCCTCCTGGGCGATGCGGTAGAGGTGCGTGGTGGCGACGCCCGACAGCTGTGACGACCAGCGGTCGTCGAACCGCACGGGCGCAGCGGGTGGGGAAGATCTCCTCGGTGCTCATCGCGAGCTGGCGCAGCCGCCGACGGCAGGTCGCCGGCGTCGATCTCCACCGGCCAGGCCCGCGGCGAGCAGTGCGTCCACGAGACGGACTTGTTGACCAGCTCCTCGATCTTGCTCGCCTCGGCCGCCTCGGGCACGCCGCGCTGCTCGAGGCGGCGGCTGAGCAGGCGGCTCATGAACGCGACGCCGGTCAGGTGCTGGCCGAGGCCGTCGTGCAGGTCGTGGCCGATCTGCCGCTGCTGCGTCGCTGACGGCGATGATCCGCCGCTCGAGGTTCCGCGCGCGCAGGTCCGCCGCCTCGGCGCGGCGGCGGGCGGCGTTGAGCCGGTCGCACAGCACGCTGATGAACACGCCCTCGAAGATGAACAGCAGCAGCCGCCACCGCTGCGACGGCTCGCTGAACCCGAGCGTGTAGTACGGCTCCTTGAAGAAGTAGTTGCTGCAGACCGCCGCGAGGATCGTCGCGACGCACCCGGGCCCGAACCCGCCGTACCACGCGTTGGCCATGACCGACGCGAAGAACAGCAGCGACGGCGCGTCCTGCCCGACGTGGGGGATCAGCAGGAGCTTGATCAGCACCGCCAGCGTCACGACCACGAGCCGCGCCGTAGCGTACCGCGACGTCGGCGCGCGGGACGACGTCGTCGTCGTCCCGCCGCCGCGCGGCTCGCGGGGGTCGGGCGGCGCGCGCGGCGGGCTCCGGCGATGCGGTCGCTGGGCCGGCCGTTGCTGCTGATGTTGCCGTGGCGCTGTTCGAGTCGGGCATCGGATGCGGGCGCGCGGCGGACGCGCCGCGGGGCCTCGTCATCTGACCGCAGACCGGAGCCCGCTGTCAAGCGGAGCGCGGCCGGAAGGCCGCCCCGGAGCGTGCAGCGTCGTTGAAGGGCGAGCGGCTTGCTCCCGCGCAAGCAACGGATGACGCCACTGCGCGGAATCCGGCGGGCGCTCGTACTCCGCGAGGATCGTCTGGTAGTTGCGACGCCTGCGTCGCGTTGCGCGCAGCCGCAAGTCGATCCGTCGGTCAACCCGAGAGACTCGCCGCTGCGCGTCGACCGCGACGCAGGCGTCGCAACTACAGGGCGGACGAGGCGCCGGATCTCCCTCCGGTCAGCGGGCCCGAGTCGGCTGCTTCCCGAAACGCCGCCGGACCCCGTGCGTTGTGCACGGGGTCCGGGGCGTGAGGCGTGGCGGGCGTCCGGCGTCGGCGCGGGACGGGCACGTCGTCAGTGGCTGGTGGCGACGGCGGCGGTGCCGCGGGCGTCGGGGTGACCCTCGGGGGTGTAGACGCCGCCGATGAGGTCGTCCTCGAGGTGGTACCCCTTCTCGCCGTGGACGGCCAGGTCCAGGCCGGCGAGCTCGTCGTCCTCGCTGACCCGCATGCCGATCGTCTTGTGGATGATCATGGCGATGACGTAGGTCACGACGAAGGCGAAGACGGCGGCGATGCCGAGGCCGACCGCCTGCTTGAGGAACTGCGCGCCGCCGCCCATGACCGGGCGGATGGCGAAGACGCCGACGAGCAGCGCGCCGACCGCGCCGCCCACGCCGTGGACGCCGAACGCGTCGAGCGAGTCGTCGTAGCCGAAGATGTTCTTCAGCCGGCACCCGCCGTAGCACACGACGCCGCCGATCAGGCCGATCAGCATCGCGCCGCCCGGGCTGACGTGCCCGGCGCACGGCGTGATCACGACGAGGCCCGCGACCATGCCGCTGGCGAAGCCGAGGATCGTGGGCTTACCCTGGTGCATCCACTCGGCGACCATCCAAGCGGTGGCGGCGGCGGCGGCGGCGATCTGCGTGGCGGCGAAGGCCATCGCGCTGATGCCCATGAATGAGGGCAGTTCGCTGCCCGGGATCGCGATCGTCGAGCCGGCGTTGAATCCGAACCAGCCGAACCACAGCAGGCCGGCGCCGATCAGCGTCAGGCCGAGCGAGTGGGGCGGCATCGGGATGCGGCCGTACCCCTTGCGCGGGCCGATCACGAGGCACAAGGCCAGCGCGCTGACGCCCGCCAGCACGTGCACCACGGTGCCGCCGGCGAAGTCGAGCACGCCGTAGGTCCAGAGCGAGCCCTGGACGTTCCAGACGTTGTACGCGACCGGGCAGTAGACGATCGTCGACCAGATCAGCATGAACAGGATGAACGGGCCGAAGCGGACGCGCTCGGCGACCGCGCCGACGATCAGGGCCGGCGTGATGATGGCGAACTTGCCCTGGAACATGACGAACGCCAGTTCCGGGACGCCCGTCGGCAGCGCGCCGGTCGCGTCGCCCGAGGTGACGATGCGGTACATCTGGTCGGCGCCGCTGAAGGCCTTGAGCATGATCAGGCCGGCGTCGAAGCCCAGGACGTTCCACCCGCCGACGGTCAGGATCGGCGCGTTGGCGGGGAAGGCCAGGGCGTAGCCGATGATGACCCAGTGCAGGCCGATCACGCCGATCGCGACCATGCAGCAGAGGAACATGTTCAGCACGTTCTTCGCGCGGACCATGCCGCCGTAGAACAGCGCCAGCCCCGGGACCATCAGCAGGACGAACGCGGTGCTGACGAGCATCCAGGCGGTCAGCCCGTTGTCGATCTGGACCGCCGGCGACGCGGCGGCGGGGGTGGCCGCGTCGGCGCCGGGCTGGGTCGCGGCCATGGCGGGCGCCGCGTCCTGCGCGAAGGAGCCCAGCGGCGAGAAGCAGAGCGCCAACACGGCGACGAACAACAACAGCGGCCCTTTCGGCCAACCCGGACTGCGGTCGCAAAGCATTGCGGCCTCCATGAGAAGGGGGACGTGATCGAGCGTGCCCGACGAGCGTCGGATCCGCCCGCCGGACGCCCGGCGGGGGAGAACTCATCGGGCGGGGATGTCCCGAAGACCCGCATCCGGCCCGCCCGGGTGCGCATCGGTGGAACCCCGACACCGCCGAGCCCATGGCAACGACCGTGCCAGCGTCCCGATCGGCGTTTTCGGCGTCGGGAGGCTCGGCGGCCGCACGCCCACTCGTCGAAAACTAGGCACGGCGGGGCGGGCCGGCGAACCGCTGCCCGCTTTTCGCGCAGCCTGTCGGCAACGTGCCGCGGGGGCAGTGGGGAGGGGTGGTGGATTATCGGACATCCGCCGCGACCCGTTTGGAGCTCGGGCGGAACGGCGCGTCCACCAGCTAAAAGGGGCGTCCTGCCTCTCGTCCGGGCGGTCCGCTCAATGCTTAACCGGACCTTGCTCGCGAACGCGGCGACACCGCAAGCACCCGCCGCGCCGTTGGGCGGAAATGAGTCGATCGACTTTGGACGGCACTGCGCCCCGTTGCCTTCATGTCGCTGCGCCGCGCGTCAGCCTGCTACGATGGAGCGGTGCCGCTCTAAGCCCGCGTTTGTCCGCCGTCCGATACCTTAGTAGAATGGCCGTTTCGCCCGGCGGCGGGGCGCTCGCCCGCCTTATCATCCGAACACGCGTTAATCCATGCAGATCCGTAACTTCTCCATCATCGCCCACATCGACCACGGCAAGAGCACGCTCTCGGACCGCCTGCTCATGCGGGCCGGGGCGATCACGGAGCGCGAGTTCCAGAACCAGATCCTCGACGATATGGATCTCGAGCGCGAGCGCGGCATCACGATCAAGGCCTCGGCCGTCACCGTATTTCACGAGCACACGAGCGAGAAGTACCCCAAGGGCGAGAAGTTCATGCTGAACTTCATCGACACGCCCGGCCACGTCGACTTTCACTACGAAGTGCAGAAGGCCCTTCAGGCGTGCGAGGGGGCGATCCTCGTCGTCGACTCCACGCAAGGCGTGCAGGCGCAGACGGTTGCCAATGCCTACGCGGCGATCGACGTGGGGCTGGAGATCATCCCGGTCATCAACAAGATCGACCTGCCCAGCGCCGACCCGGTGCGCGTGGCCGAGGAGATCGAACAGGTGCTCGGCTTCCCCGCCGAGGACGCGATCCTCGTTTCGGCCAAGACCGGACAGGGCATCGACGAGCTGATCAGCAAGCTCTGCGAGCAACTCCCCGCGCCGCGCGGCAAGGACGATCTGCCGACGCGCGCCCTGATCTTCGACAGCATCTACGACGACTACCGCGGCGTCATCACCTACGTCCGCGTGATCGACGGCGAGGTCAAGAAGGGCCAGAAGATCCGCTTCATGGGCAACGGCAAGGAGTACCAGGTCACCGACCTGGGCAAACTCGTGCCCCGCCCGGCCCGCGTGGAGCGCATCGGCACCGGCGAGGTGGGTTTCATCGTCGCCGCCATCAAGGACCTGCACGACGTCCGCATCGGCGACACCGTCACCGACGCCCTGAAGCCCGCACCCGAGGCCCTGCCCGGCTACAAGCCGATCCAGCAGATGGTCTATTGCGATTTCTACCCCGGCGGCAAAACGCAGTACGAAGAGCTGCGCGACGCGATGGATCGCCTCCAGCTCAACGACAGCTCGTTCACGTTCGAGCCCGAAAGCTCCGACGCGCTCGGCTTCGGCTTCCGCTGCGGGTTCCTCGGGCTGCTGCACATGGAGATCATCCAGGAGCGGCTCGAGCGCGAGTTCAACATCGAGGTCGTGCAGACCGCGCCGACCGTCACGTACGAAATCGCGATGACCGACGGCACGACGACGCGCATCGACTCGCCGAGCGAGCTGCCGAACCTCACGCACGTCGACCAGATCCGCGAGCCGTACATCCAGATGAACCTCATCCTGCCCGGCGACAGCGTCGGGCACCTGATGAAGCTCTGCGAGGAACGCCGCGGCGTCTACAAGAAGACGGAGTACATCGGCTCGCGCGTGATGCTCCAGTACGAGATGCCGCTGGCCGAGGTGATCTACGACTTCTACGACCGGCTCAAGAGCAGCACGAAGGGGTACGGCACGATGGACTACGACGTCATCGGGTTCCGCCCCGGCGACCTCGTGAAGATGGACATCCTCGTCAACGGCGACCGCGTCGACGCGTTGAGCGTAATCGTCCACCGCGACCACGCCGAGGCCCGCGGCCGCAAGCTGCTCGTCCGCCTGAAGGAGGAGATCGACCGCCACCTGTTCGAGATCCCCCTCCAGGCGGCGATCGGCGGCAAGATCATCGCCCGCGAGACGATCAAGTCCGTCGGCAAGAACGTCACCGCCAAGTGCTACGGCGGCGACATCACCCGCAAGCGCAAGCTCCTGGAGAAGCAGAAGGAAGGCAAGAAGCGCATGAAGCGGGTGGGCAGCGTCGACATCCCGCAGGAGGCGTTCATGGCGATCCTGGAGAGCGGGGACTGAGCGGGAGCGCGAGACGGCGTACGTGCTGCGCTGCATCGGGACTGCAGACGCTTCGACATCCACACCGGCAGTCGACATGAAGCTGGCCCAACCGAGAAAACACCGGTGGACGCGCGAGGAGATCCGGCGGATCGCGGACGTCGGTGTATTCCAAGGTCGTCGCGTGGAACTCGTCGGCGGGGAGGTCGTCGAGATGCCGGCGCAGAAGGACACGCACGTCATCGCCGTCTCGCTCACCGCCAAGGCCGTTGCGACCGCGTTCGGCGAAGGGTTCTGGGTTCGGACGCAGGCGCCGCTGAACCTCGGAAAGCACGACGAGCCCGAGCCCGACGTCGCCGTCGTCGCCGGCTCCGAGCGCGACTACCTGGGCTCCGACAACCGGGCGACGGCGCTTCTCGTGATCGAAGTCAGCGACACCACGCTCGCGTTCGACCGCGGCCGCAAGGCACGGCGGTACGCCCGGGCGGGCATCACGGATTACTGGATCGTCAACCTCCCCGACCGCCGCCTGGAGGTCTACCGCGACCCAAAACGGCAGGGGGCGACGTACGGGTTCGGCACTCTCGCCGTATTCGGTGAGGGTGAAGCGGTCACCCCGGTCGCGGCACCGGCGCATTCCGTCCGCGTCGCCGACCTCCTTCCGTAGTACCTCGCCGTTACATAGCAGAGGTTTCGGAGGCGCGATCCGGCTGGCCCAAGAAATGCGGCGTCCTCGGCTCGTTCCATAACGTCTCGCACCGCGTCCCGGTCGTCTTCAGTGACCAGAGGGGTCATCAATGTCCAACTCCACGTCGCCGCCGCCGCTCGCGCCGCCCGTGATTGGCTACGCGACGCCGACGCGCGCGTCCGCCGACGGCGTGTGGCAGGAGAATCACCTGCTCGTGGCGGCGAAGGACGCGACGCTGCCGCCGCGGTGCGTGAAGTGCAACGGCCCGGCCGACCACACGCTCCGCAAGATGTTTTACTGGCACCACCCCGCGCTCTACCTCGTCATCCTGTTCCAGATCCTCATCTACGCGATCATCGCCCTGATCATCCGGGAGAAGGGGCGGGTCACGTTCTCGCTCTGCGACCGACATCACGCGAAGCGGCGCAACGCGATCATCGCGGCGTGGCTGCTCGTCCCGGGGGGCTTGGCCGTGATCATCACCGGCGGCATCTACGAGAGCGGCGCCGTCGCCCTCACGGGCCTGGCCCTGTTCGTCGGCGGCATCGTCGCGTTGCTGCTGGTGCCGGTCCTGCGGCCGACGAAGATCGACAAGCAGTTCCTCTGGTTCAAGGGCGTCTCGCCCGCCTACCTCGCCGAATTGCCCGGCGTCGTCCGCCAGTGAACCGGTCACCGTATTGCCCCTCCGCCGCGTCCACCGTCGCGCAGGGGTTGCCTTCCCCGCCGGCCGGCGGCGGGGCGGCCCCGCGCCGCCCGTAAGTTCCGCACGCGCGGCCGCTTTCGCCGCGCCCGGCGGCCGCCACGCGTGCCGATCCTCGCTAACCCGCCAAAGCTTCTGGCCGATAGTGGCTAGGGAGAGGCGGACCGCTCGCCTCCCTAAGTCAACTAAGGAGGCTCAGTTGCCCGGAATTCAGATCGGCCAGTTGCTCGTCGAGCAGGGCGTGCTCACCGAAGCGCCAGGTCCAGCACGTCCTCAAGGTCCAACCGCGTCTCGCACCGCCCGTTCGGCGACCTCGCCGAGCGGCTGTACGGGGTCAACCCGCGGGCCGTGGAGGACGCGTGGGTCGAGCAGTACCTGCGGGTGGCGGGCGTGGTCGACCTCGACGACGTCGAGGTCGAGACCGACTGCCTCCGCGTGCTGAACCGCCGCCAGGCGTGGCAGTTCCACCTCCTGCCGCTGCACCGCCGCGACGACATGATGTCGATGGCCACCAGTGCCGAGGACCTCGTGCGGTCGGTGAACTTCTCCTCCCGCACGATCGACGAGCCCGTGCACTTCATGGTCGCCGAGCGGTCGCAGCTGCGCGAGTTCCTGATGAAGCACTACCCGGTGCCGGAGTACCTCGCGAAGTACGCCGACCAGATGACGACCTGATCGAACGCCCGCGAGCCCGGCCCCACCCCGCACCCGTTTCGCCGTCGCCCGAAGGGCGGCGCGTCGAGACGAGCGTGCTCGTCGGGGCGAGACGTGTGGTCGACGCATCAGCGCAGTAAACGACGGGAGCCGCGGGTGAATCACCCGCGGCTCCCGTTGTTCGTTCCAAGCTGACCGGTTCAAGACATGTCGGCCGTTGGCGTGGCGTGGGCGTCCCGCCTTCGTCGGGCACAAAAACGGGGGCAAGACGCCCGCGTCACGCCTGGTCGGTCGGCTTCTCAAGCGTTCCGTGCGGTGCCGCGCCCGTCGGCGGAGAAACCTCGATCCGCTCATTCCGAGAAGAGCAGCGTCGCCAGCCGGCCCCACTCGTTCTTGTTCTCAACGTTCACGCCCGGCGGCGGCGGCACGAGGACCTCGGCGCGGTCGTCGAGGTAGACGGTGCGCCAGCCGAGGTCGACGAGCGACGCGCGGAACGCGCTGCGCTCGCGCGGCAGGACCGCCACGTCGGCGTGAACGTTCGCCAGGAAGTTGCGCCGCGCGTCCTCGCCGCCGAGGTACGTCGCCCGCCAGAAGTCGCGGGTGTAGAGGTTCGTCCGCCCGTCGAGCAGCGTCTGGAACCGCCCGACGAAGCGCCACTGAAGGTAGCCGCCCCACGCGTACTCGTTGACGATCCGCCCGGTCGTTCCGCCCGGGCGCACGTGTCGCTCCACGAAGTCGGCCGCCGCGCACGGGAAGCCCGGCGCGTCGGGGCCGTGTCGGTTCGCCCAGGCGTCGATCGACCGCGTCGCGCGGGGGAACGCGGCCCCGACGCGCCACGCGGCGGCGCCGAGCACGATCGCCAGCAGCGCGCAGACGGCGGGGCGGGCGAGCACGCGGTCGTTGAGCCGGGGCAGCACCGCCGCGAAGAAGGGCGCGACCGACAGCGCGAAGAATGGCGAGAATCGGCCGGTGCGGAACAGCAGCGCCGTCGCGAGCAGCAGCCAGCACATCTCCGCCGCGCGCAGCCGGCGCCGCCCGGCGATCAGCGTCAGCAGCACGACCGCCACCGCCGTCGCCGCCACCGCGCCCGCGGGGCCGTGGTAAAAGGGCCGGTGTTCGGACAACGCGCCGACCGCGACGGCCGTGTCGTCGATCTGTAGCTGGATCACCGCGCGGATCATGCCCGGCAGCATCGGCGTCGCGAGGCACGCCAGCAGCGTGCCGGCGAACAGGAACTCGTAGCGCCGCACGCGCCGCCCCGCCTCGATCCAGTCCGGCGGCCCGGCGACGCGCCACCACTCGTGCAGCGCGCCGGCCAGCAGCATCGCCGCCCACGCCGCCGCGACCGCCGCGAGCGGGTGGACGTTGATCCCCAGCGCGACGAGCGGGACCGTCCACCACACCGCGCCGCTGCGCTCGCCGAGCCGGCGGTCGCGCAACAGGAGGAACGTGATCAGCGCGAGGATCAGGATGGCCAGCGTGAGCGGGCGGAAGCTCAGGAACGGCAGGATCAGCAACGACGCCACCGCCGTCGCGGCGATCGACGCGAACGCGTTCAACTTCTCGAAGCCCGCGGAGACGGCCGCGTCGTCGTCGCCACCGGCGGACGGCGCCGGCGCCGCCGACGCGGGGTAGCGGGGCGTGCCGTCGAGCGTGCCGGCGGCCCGGCACGACAGTGCGACGAGCGTGACGACGCCCGCGGCCATCACCGCGTGCGCCGCGACGGCGGCGCGGTAGCCGCCGAGGTCCCAGACGGCCTTCATCCCCAGCGCGCCGAGCCACGAGTAGGGCGTCCAGGGGGTCTGCACGGATGCGAACGACTGCCGGTCGACGATCGGCCCGATGCCGTCGCGGAGGAGTTGGTCGGCGGCCAACAGGTGGAGGAAGCCGTCGGGGTCGAGCGTGTCGAACAGGATCGCCTTCGCCGCCGCCAGGAGCGCGAGCAGCGCCGCCAGCAGCCAGAACCCCGGCAGCGGGCGGGCCGCGGCGGCGGGCGTCGCGGAGGCGGCGGCGAGGGACAGCGTGGCGACGGGCAGCATCGTCGCCTACGTCGGTCAGAACGCGGCGCGTCGGACAATATCGTCGCCGGTTTCGGCCGCGCCGCGGCACGTCCGAGAATCTCGCCCGCCGCCGTGTCGAAGCGCGGGCGCGGGTCCTAGAATCAGCGGCATGTCGGACGGCGGCGCAGCGCAACCCAAGTTACCGGAATCGGCCGCCGCGCAGGACACGTCGCGCGTGTTCCTGCGCCTGCTGCGCCTCCTGCGGCCCTATTGGGGGCGGATCGCGCTGGGGATCTTCCTGCTGCTGCTCTCGACGCCGTGCGAACTGTTCCCGGCGATCGTGTGGCGGTTCGTGATCGACGACGTGATGCTCGGCAAGGAGACCTCGCCCCGCCTCGCGTGGTGGTTCAGCTTCGGCGGCCGGGTGACGGGCCAGCACGGGCTGCTCGTGTCGTCGGTCGCGTGGCTCCTGATCCTCTACCTGCTCGGCGAGTTGTTCGGCACGCTCTGCACGTGGCTGCTCAACCGCGTGGCGCAGGGGTTCATGCTCGGCTTCCGCAACCGCGTCTACCGCAAGCTCCAGGGCCAGAGTCTGTCGTACCTCCAGCGCCAGCGCACCGGCGACCTGATGAGCCGGGCGATGGGGGACGTCGACGAGTTGCAGACGTTCATCGTCGGGTCGATCGACGTGATCATCGGCGAGTCGGTGCTGTGGCTCGGCGCGGTGGTGATCGTGATGTCGGCCAACTGGCGCGTCGCGTCGGCGTCGCTGGCGCCGCTCGTGCTCGTCTACTTCATGCTGCGGATCTTCAACGCGCGGATCAAGCCGATCTACGCCGCCGCCCGCGAGCGCCTCGGCGACGTGGGGACCCGGCTGCAGGAGAACCTGTCCGGCGTGGTGGTGATCAAGATCTTCGGCCGCGAGCGGGCCGAGGCCGAGCGGTTCGAGGCGTCGACGCGGCTGTACTACGACCAGCAGATCAAGGCGATCAACGCGCGCAGCCTCTACTTCCCGTTCGCCCGCGCGGTCGGGTTCCTCAGCAACGTCATGATGATCGGCGTGGGCGGCTACTACATGCTGCGCGGCACGTTCACGCCCGGCGACGCGGTGCTGTTCCGCGCGTACTGGTGGCGGCTGTTCGGGCCCGTGCAGACGCTGGCCCGCGTGAACGACATGGTGCAGCGCGCCTCGGCCGCAGCGCGGCGGATCTTCGAGGTGCTCGACGCGCCCGACGAACTGCCCGACGCGCCGAACGCCGTCGCGCTCGAGAAACTCCGCGGCGAGATGGAACTGCGGAACGTCACCTTCGCCTACGGCTACGAACGACCGGCCGGCGACGTGGCCGCCGCCGCGGCCGCGACTTCGGCATCCGCGGGGATCGGCGGCAATGGCAACGGTGCGAAGGCGCCGGTCGCCGCCCCCGTCGCGACCCCGGCCGCCACTCATGCCGCCGCCGACGAAGCCGCGCCGCACGGGCCGCCGGTGCTGCACGGCGTGTCGATCCGGATTGAGCCGGGGCAGACGGTCGCGCTCTGCGGGCCGAGCGGGTCGGGCAAGAGCACGATCCTCAACCTGCTGCTCCGCTTCTACGACCCGGTCGCCGGGAGCGTGACGCTCGACGGGCGTGACCTGCGGTCGGTGCGGCGCGACAGCTTCCGCAGCCGGTTCGCGCTCGTGCAGCAGGAGACGTTCCTGTTCAACGACAGCATCCTCGACAACATCCGCTACGGCCACGCCGAGGCGACGATGGATCAGGTGATCGCCGCCGCCCGGGCCGCCAACGCGCACGGGTTCATCAGCAAGCTGCCCGACGGGTACGACACGAAGGTGGGCGAGCGCGGCGTGCGGCTGAGCGGCGGGCAGAAGCAGCGCATCAGCATCGCCCGCGCGTTCCTCGCCAACCCGGCGGTCCTGCTGCTCGACGAGCCGACGAGCAGCGTGGAGCCCGACTCCGAGGCCGCGATCATCGCCGCCCTCGACCGCCTGATGGCCGGCCGCACGACGGTGCTCACGAGCCACCGTCCGAGCCTGATCTGCGGCGCGCACCAGGTCTACGTCATCGAGGACGGCCGCGTGACCGAGCAGGGTCCGCCCGCCGACCTCGCCCGCGCCGGCGGCTGGTTTGCCCGCTTCATGCGATCCGCCGACGAAGCCCAGCCGGCGGACGAGATCGCGGGGTGACGCGATTCATGTCGGAGCGCGCCGTGAGCACCGGTTCCGGGAACGTCTTCGAGCAGTGAGCATCGCCGGGGCCGTTCTTCAGAGGGTTGTGCAGCACAGATGGCGTTCCGATGTGACGTGGTGTACGGCGTCGACTTCAGCGGCGCGAAACTCGCCGGGCGAAACATCTGGGTCGCGACCGCCGTCCCGTTTGCCGGCCGCGGCGGCGGGCGAAGGCGGCTGCGGCTCACGGGGTTGTCGTCGCTCGAGCGGCTCTGCGGCACGGCCGAGCGGTCCGCCTCGCTGGCGCACCTTCGCGGATTGATTGCCAGCACTACGAACGCGCTGTGGGCGATGGATTTTCCGTTCGGGCTGCCGGTCGAGGTCTTTGACCGCGGCACGCGCTGGCCGGCGCAGCTCGACTTTCTGAGCGAGTGGGGCGACGACGCGTACGGCGTCGGGCTCGAGTGCATCCGCCGTGCGAGGCAGATCGGCGACGCGATGCACATCCGCCGGGCGACCGACCGCGAGGCGAAGGCGCCGTTCGACTGCTACCACTACCGCATCATCTACCAGACGTTCTACGGCATGCGCGACGTCCTGGCGCCGCTGGCGCGGGCGCGGCGTACGGCGATCCTGCCGTTCCAGTACCGCCGGCTCGCCGCGGCGACGCGCGTGCTCGTGGAGGCTTGCCCGAGTTCGACGCTCACGCGCCTGGGCCTGCCGTACCACAACTACACGCAGCCCGCCGGCGGCCCGCTGTTGCCGAAGCGGCTGCGGACGCGCCGGCAGATCCTGGCGGGGCTGGAGCCTCACGTCGAGATCGGCCCGTCCCCCCGCCGGGCGATCATGCGCAACGGCGGCGGCGACGCGCTCGACGCCGTGCTGGCGGCCGTCGGCGGCCACCAGGCGTGGCACCTCGCCGACCACGGCGCCGTGGCCCGCCACCCCCGGTACCCGCACGAGGGACGCCTATTCGTTTAACTGGGATACGAGCGCCTCGGCTGCCGCGCTTTTGGTGCCGCGAATCGCGCCAGCCGGGCCGCGCGGGCCTACAGTCGTGGCAATCCCCGGACGCCGGGGACTCGGTTCACGACCTTGCACGTCTGTACTCCGACGCCTCCCCAGCGCGGCGCGGCCGCTTCAGCGGCCCCCTCGCAGCCGACGCGATCACGTCGCCCGGGCCCAACGTCCTACGCGATCGACTCGCCCACGTAAGTCGCGCGCCGGCGGTCTCCCGAAGTTCGCCGCGCCCGCGCGCTGCACTTTCGGCTGACCGTCGCTACACTCTCGCCCGGACATTCAGGAGACTCATGGCTTCACCGACTGCGACCCCGTTCCCCGCCCGCGGCAAGGTCACCGAGAAGCGCGACGGCGGCGGCGTCGTCTTCGCGGCGGCGGGCACGAACTACGAACTGCACCTCGCGGCCCCGGCGTACGACGGCCCGCTCGACCGGGCCATCACCGGCACCGTGCGCGTGACGGCGCGAAAGATCTGGACCGTGCCGCCGGGCGGGAACTTCATCTCGCCGGTCATCGGCCAGCCGCGGACGATCCAGGGCCGGATCGTGGCGATCGACGAGCGGTCGATCGTCGTGCAGGCGGGGCTGCCGATCGTGATCGAGTTCCCGGCCGCCGACAGCGCGTTCGACCTCGCCAACGGCCCGCTGACGGTCGGCCATTTCGTGAACGTGATGGTCATGCCCGGCCCGCGGTTCGAGCGGGTCTGAGGTCGGGCGGAAGCGTCGCGGAAGGTCGCAATTCCTGCGTGCATTCGTGTCGTCGCGCCTTCGGGCGCGGCGGCCGCAGCGGATCGACGGCGGGGGCCGTCGGCGGTTCGCCGATTCCCTTACCTCCCGCATCCGGAAGGCGCCGTTGCCGAACCCGGTCGCTCCGGTGTACGTCAATTCACGTGCGGTGACGCCCGGCGATGGCGGGCCGCCGCCGGCGCCGCCGACGAAGTCGTCGTGGCGTAGCGGAGCGGCGCGTCGCCCCGGGCGGGGGCTGGAACCTCTCGTTAAACCGACCTCACGTGGGGGAGTCGTGGCAGCAAGCGCCCGTCCCGTTCGAGCACGCCGCACGGCAGCCCGCGTGGCCCTATCGTCCGAACAGCGGCGGTGGCGGCGGCCCCTGACGTCCAACCGCCGCGCACGGCCATGATCGTCCGCATCAACGAGATCGACGCGGCGACCGCCGAGGCGGCGGGCGACTGGGGGCTCGACCCGCGGCGCGGGCCGATCAGCTACGACTGGCCCGCCGGCACGCGCGCGTTCGAGGTCGTCGTGCTCGACCGCGACGAGCACGGCCGGCCGGTCGCCGACGCGTTCCGCCACAACCAACTCCGCCACCTCATCGCCGAGACCATCGCCGCCCTCCGCGAACCGGGCGAGGAGACGGTCCTGCGCCTCGACGGCGCGCTGGCGGAGGGGGAACTGCTCTACGCCGTCGAGCACGTCGCCGACACGCGGTGGTACGGCCGGTTCCTGCTGTCGGAAACCGGGCGGCTCGAGGCCGAGCCGCGCGAGGTGATCGCGAGCCTCCGCGTCCACTGCCCGCTGGCGTCGGTGGCGGTGCTGTGCGCCGACCCGCACCTGGGGCTGCACCGCTCGGTGCGCCTCCGCGCGTTCGGCGTGCCCGACCGCCTGATCGTGCCGCTGATGAGCCTGGGCGTGGCCGACGACGACCGCTGGGACGACGTCATGCCGTACGCCGGCTTCCAGGTTGGCACAGTGCGCGGGCTACGCGGCCTGCATGTCCTGACGCCGCGCCTCGACGCCGCGACGTTTCGCGCTCGGCTGACGCGCCGACTCCTCGCCGCGGCCGCCGCCGCGCCGCCGGCGCCACCTGCGCCGCCGGCCGATCGGGCGGGCGACGCTGTGTGAGTGCGATTGCTGGTGGGGATGGGGACGGAGTCGGCGGCGGCGAAACCGCTAGCGGCTGCCGGACGTCTCGTGTCTTTCAGGCGCGCACGTCGCGCTGGAATTGCAGCGCCGCGGCCCGGTCACGAGCGGGGAGAATGGCTCGAGCTGTTCGCCTCCGGGCGCATCGCCGTGCGAGTGCGGCTGGGGCGCCGTGCTTGTGGTCGGAAGATCAGCAGTGTCGCCCGGCGATGGTCTACGGGCGGTGGAAGCGTATTGGCTTATTGGTCGACGAGGTCGTTGCGGTACTTGCAGAGCTGGTAGGTGAACATCCCCATCCCCAGCCGCGAGCACCACCCACCTGCCGCCGGCGGCGGGGCCGCTCGCCGATGGTGGTGAGCAGGCCGTGGTAGCCGCTGAACATCGACGTCAGCGCAGGGCGCAGATCAGGCCAACGATCGTCAGGTGTAGCGTGTAGGCGAGAACGCGATCGAGCATGGGTGCCGGCTTTCTTGGGTTGGGGCTTGCGGTCGACCGTTGTTATCGACCATCCACAATTTGCATGAGTCTGCCGCCTGCCGGCCGCGCGCCGCACTTCCTCCTGTTTAACACCCCTGCCGTCGTTGTGGCGATCTGGACAGGCTAGGAGAGGAGAAATCTCGTCCAGTGTTAATCTGGGTTCCCAATTCGTCGTTGCGGCCCTGCGGCCGATCTTAATACTCGGGCTCGTTGTGGTCGCAAGACCGCTCGGCCCGGGGATGACCCCGCCACCTGGCGCTGGGGTAAGGAAGGGAAGGAGACCCGGGACGTCGATCAGGGGGGGTAAGTGCGGGCCGGCGGGGCGTGCCGACCTCGGCGCGAGACGTCGCCCGCACGGATCATGAAGGCTCCGACCTCGTGGGTGAGGCCGGAGCCTTTTTGTTTGCGCGGCCGACGTGTATAGACCTGCCATGACCCGAACGGTGTTGGACTGGCTCCTCGAAAAGTATCCGACCGCCAAGCGGCAGACGCTTCGGCGGATGGTGCAGGCCGGCCGGATCGGCGTGAACGGGCGACCGGCGCGGCGGCTCGACCAGCCGATCGCCGAGGGCGACACCCTCGCCGCCGATGAGCGACCGATCCTCGTCCAGAAGCCCAAGCGGTCGCTCGGGCTGAACATCCTGCACGAGGACGACGACATCCTCGTCGTCGACAAGCCCGCCGGCCTGCTCACCAGCACCGTCCCCCGCGAGCCCCGGCCGACGCTGCTGGCGATGGTGCGCGAGCACCTCGAGCGCACGCAGCCGCGCGCCCGGCTCGGCCTCATCCACCGGCTCGACCGCGACGCGTCCGGCCTGCTCGTCTTCTCCAAGACCGACGCCGCCTACCAGTCGCTCAAGACGCAGTTCTACAAGCACGCGGTCGAGCGCGTGTACCTCGCCGCCGTCCACGGCGTGCCGCGCCCGCCGAAGGGGCGCATCGAGAGCCGGCTCGTCGAGCGCGCCGACGGCACCGTCTACACCACGCGCCAGTACGGCAAGGGCGAACAGGCGGTGACGGATTACGAGGTGGTCCGGCCCGACAAGCAATGTGCGCTCGTGCGCGTCGCGCTCCAGACCGGCCGCAAGCACCAGATCCGCGTCCACCTGAAGGAGCACGGCACGCCGATCATTGGCGACGCCGTCTACGGTCGCGAGAACGACGACGCCGACCGCCTCATGCTCGCGGCGATCCGGCTCGGCATCACGCACCCCAAGACGGGGGAGAAGATCGTGTTCGACATCCCGACGCCGAAGGATTTCCCGGTGTCGGACTAGGCGGGCCCATGGTCGGCCGCCGGCTCTTCTGAGGCACGGCGGATCACGATCTTCATCAGAACGGATCGGAGCCGCAGGTAGACGAAGGTTGACGCCACGGCGCAGAGTGCCAGCACGATCAAAGGCCCGAGCGGGTTGAGGTAGGGGACCACGATCGCGAAGAGCCACGCGACCTGCGAGAGACTCGCGTACCAGTACACGGCGGCAATGCCAGCGACCGCAGCAACGAGAAGGAGGCGGCACGCGAACGCGAGTCCCGGGTGGCCGAGGCGCAAGGCGATCCTACCGACGTACACGTACCAGAGCCCAACCACGACCAGGACCGCCGTCTGTAGCGCGAGGTCAGTGATCACGTAACTCCGCTCGCCGAACAGGCCGGGAATAACCACCAATACGGCACATGCCGTGGTCGCAACGCTGGTCCATCGCAACGCGCCGCGGACCGACGGCCACCTTTCGACCGCGCCCGGTTCCGGCCGGGTGAGGAACCAAGCGGCGCCGAAATCGACGACGGTCGTGAGGATCCACAACAGCCAGACGAGGGGGTTCTCCCCATCCGCCTCCTCTTGCATCACGATGACTGGGATAAACCAAACGAACGTGAGCACGAGCCCCAGCACGTTCCCCGCAACCTGCCACGCCATCGCCTGCGCGAGGATGCCGATCCAACGGGTGGGGCGGTGGCGGAGAGGGTCGTCCCGCGTTGACCACGCGATCGGCGCGCCGCATTCCGGACAGTTTCCCTCGGCGGGAAGGCCTCGGAGGTCGTATCCGCAGTTGTTGCAGATGACGTGGTCGCCGGCCGTGACGGCCACTGGCGCGCCGGCCGCACCCGGGTCGGAGACGTGCGATGCGTCGGGGGCCGTCATCCGCGGTTCGTGGAGTCGGAAATGGCGAGACGATGATCGGCAGCGGGGACCTACACGTCCATCACTTCCTTGCGCTTGTGCTCGACCATCTCGTCGACCTTCGTCTCGTAGGTCTTGGTGAGTTCCTGCACCTGCTCCTTCGCGTCCTTGGCCTCGTCCTCGGTCATGAGGCTGCCCTTTTGCTCGGTGTCGACGAGCTTGTTGGCGTCGCGTCGGGCGTTGCGGATGCGGATCTTGGCGTCCTCGGCGAACCCCTTCACCTGCCCGACGAGCTGCACCCGCCGCTCCTGCGACAGCGGCGGGAGGCTCAGGCGCAGCTGCTTGCCGTCGCTGTGCGGCGTGAGGCCGATCTTGCTGTCGTTGATCGCCTTCTCGATCGCCTTCAGGTCGCTCGCCGTGAACGGGCGGATCAGGATCTGCGTCGCCTCGGGCACGCTGATCGACGCGATCGACTTCAGCGGCGTGAGCTGCTCGTAGTACATCACCTGCACGTGCTCGACCAGCGCCGGCGTCGCCCGGCCGGTGCGGATCGTCCGCATCTCGTGCTTCAGGTGCTCGAGCGCCTTGTCCATGTTCTCTTCGCAGTCTAGCAGGATGTCGTCGGTCGGCATGGGAGGGCCTCGGGGGAGGGGGTAGGAGGTAGGGGTCAGGGGTCAGGGGTCAGCGAGCACGGTGAAGGTCAAGGGTCAAGAGTCAAGGGTCAGCAGCCACGGTTTCAGTATAAGTCGGGTCAGGGTCTGTGTCTTCACTGACTCTTGACTCTTGACCCTTGACCCTTGACTCCTGACTCCTTCTTCCTCACGGCTGGATCTTCGTCCCGACCTTCTCGCCGCGGACGACGCGGGCGATGTTGCCGTCGCGCTTGAGGTTGAAGACCACGAGCGGGATCTTGCGCTCCATGCAGAGCGTGATGGCGGTCAGGTCCATCACGCGGAGCTGGTCGCGGTGGACCTGCTCGTAGGTGATCTCGTTGTACAGCGTGGCGTCCTTGTGCTTCTTCGGGTCGGCCGAGTAGATGCCGTCGACCTTCGTGGCCTTCAGCAGCACGTCGGCCTCGATCTCGGTGGCGCGGAGGGCGGCGCAGGTGTCGGTGGTGAAGAACGGGTTGCCGGTGCCGGCGGCGAGGATCACGGCCCGGCCCTTCTCCAGGTGCCGCACCGCGCGGCGGCGGATGAACGGCTCGGCCACGCTGTGCACGCTGATCGCCGAGAGCACGCGGGCGGGCACGCCGAACTTCTCCATCGTCTCCTGCAGCGCCAGCGCGTTGAGCACGGTGGCGAGCATGCCCATGTAGTCGGCCGTGGCGCGGGGGATGTGCCCGTCCTCGGCGAACGTCGCGCCGCGGATGAAGTTGCCGCCGCCGACCACCACGGCGAGCTGCACGCCCATCTGCACGACCTCGACGCACTGCTTGGCGATGTTCTCCAGCTCGCCGGCCTCGATCCCGAAGCCCCCCTCGTGGCAAAAGCCTTCGCCGCTGATCTTCAGGAGGATTCGCTTGTACACCGGTCCGTCGGTTTGGGGCATAGTGGGCGGCATTATACCGATGACCGCGCCGTTGTCAGGGAGGGCGTGGTGAAGAGGTGGTTGGGTGGTGGAGTGGCGGGGTGGTTGAGTCGATCCAAGGGAGCGGCGCGTGTACGTGACGGCGCGCCGCATTTTGCGCATTCAACTCCACCACCCAACCACTCCACCACTCCGCCACCTCCTAAACTCCGCCTCATTATTGCCATCCGCGCCGCCGGGCCGATAATCCCCATCGATGAGCGTCGTCTTGATCGGATATCGCGGGAGCGGGAAGACCACGGTCGGCAAACGGCTCGCCGACCGGCTGTGGCAGCCGTTCGTCGACACCGACGAACTGGTCGTCCGCAAGGCGGGCAAGAGCATCCGCGAGATCTTCGAGCAGGACGGGGAGGCGGCGTTTCGCGACCTGGAGTCGCAGGTCGTCCGCGACGTCTGCCCGCTGCAGGAACACGTGATCTCCCTCGGCGGCGGGGCGCTGGGGCGCGAGGAGAACCGGGCGGCGCTCAAGGCGTCGGGGCACAAGGTGGTGTACCTGAAGTGCGACCCGGAAGTCCTGCACCGCCGGATCAGCGAGGACCCGCAGTCCGCCGCCGACCGCCCGAACCTGACGGCCGAAGGCGGCCTCGAAGAGGTGAAGGCGCTGCACGAGGCGCGCGAGCCGATCTACCGTGCGGCGATGACCGCGGAGTTGGACGTGACCCACCTCGAGCCGCCGGACGCTGTCGTTTACATCGTGCGTTTGATCTGAGCGGGAAGTGCTCGTGGTCGCGGGTCGGCGCGACGGTGAGATGTTGTGGTTTTTTCCTCGGCCCTGCGGGCCGGCCGCGAAACTTCGTCAAGTTCGATCGGGGGTCGAGCGCGCGGACCAAATTGCTCGTGTGGGTCCTACGCTCCTGACTACTGACTCCTGACTACTGCCTACTGACCCACCCCTCCCTTGCCCCACCTCATCTTCATCCTCTTTCTCTTCGCGCTCGGGGCCAGCATTGGCAGCTTTCTGAACGTTGTCGTCTGGCGATTGCCGCGGAACGAGTCGCTGTCGACGCCGCCGTCGCGGTGCCCGAAGTGCGGGAACCGGCTCAAGTGGTACGACAACGTCCCGGTGCTCGGGTGGATCAAGCTGCGCGGCAAGTGTCGCTTCTGCGCGCTGCCGATCTCGGTGCGCTACCCGATCGTGGAGGCGGCGACGGGTCTGATGTTCGTGCTGTACTACGCGATGTACTTCCTGCCCGGCGGCCAGGCCCCGCCGGTGCCGGTCGACCCGGCGATCGTCGCGCGGCTGGGGATGGACGCGAAGGTGTTCGCCTGCCCGGCCGTGGCGTTCGCCGACGCCTGGCCGGTCTACGCGCTCTACATGTTGCTGCTGTGCGTCCTGCTCGCGGCCAGCCTGATCGACGCGGAGAACTTCTTCATCCCCATCAACATGATCTGGTACCTGCTGGCGCCGGCGGGGCTGGCGTGGCACGCGATCATCGACACGCCGAAGTCGCCCGGCACGCTCATCGCCTCGCCCGCGACGGCGGCCCTGGCCGTCGGCGGGGGGATCGGGCTGCTGATCAGCTTCCTCCTGTGGCGCTTCGGCGTCCTGCCCCAGAGCTTCGCCGACGGCGGCCCCGCGCTCGAGGTCGACAAGGCGGCCCGCGAGGCGGAGGTCGCCCGCGCACGCAAGGAGGGACGCGAGCCGGAGGAGGCCGAACTGCCCGAGTACACGAAGCCGCAGATCCGGGCCGAGATCCGCAAGGAGATCCTCTTCCTGCTGCCGCCGATGATGCTGGCGTTCGCGTTCCTGCTGCTGACGATGCGGTCGCCCGGCGTGGCGCGGTGGTGGGCGGGCGTCGTCACGCCGCACCACTGGCTGGGCGGGCTCCTCGGGTCGCTGTTCGGGTTGCTGATCGGCGGATTCGTCGTATGGGTCACGCGCATCCTCGGCACGATCGGCTTCGGCCGCGAGGCGATGGGGATGGGCGACGTCCACCTCATGGCGGGCGTCGGCGCGGTGATCGGGGCGGGGGCGTCGACCGTCGCGTTCTTCGTCGCGCCGTTCTTCGGCATCGCGCTCGCGGTCTACATGCTGCTGAGCGGCACGCGGCGCGAGGTGCCGTACGGGCCGTACCTCAGTTTGGGCACGGCGTTCGTGATGATATTCTACTGCGACATCGCCAACTGGCTCGCCCCCGGGATGATCGGTCTGCGACAGGCGCTCGTCGGCCTGATCGGCACGCCGGGGGCGTGAGGCGTCGGTGGGAATGGCGCCGGACCCTGTTCAGCCGCCGGCCGGAAGAGCCGCGCTGCCCGTTGTTCGGATCGAGGCTAAGCTGGGACGATGTCGGCGGGGGAACGGGGAACACGAGGCGCGCACATGGGTTCGCTCTGGCTCAGGATCCGCGTCTGGACGAAGGTCGTCCTGTTCGTGCTGCTGTTCGTGTACGCGCTGTTCTTCATCGCGAAGAACACGCAACCGGTCCAACTGTGGGTCTGGTTCTTCGCCGCGCCGCTGACGACGCCGCTGCTGGTGGTCGCGCTGTGCGCGTTCCTCGTGGGCGTGGTCGGCACGCTGCTGATGCGCACGACGCTCAAGACCGTCCGGCAGATCCGCGAGATGCGCGAGCGCACCCGCAGCGAGAAGATGGAGCGCCAGGTCGCCGACATGCAGACGAAGGCGGCGATGCTCCGCGCGCGAGGTGCGGGCTCGGTCGCCGACGCGGCGCCGGACCAGATCTAGCGCCACGCCGAACGCACCGCGCGGCGGCCGCTCGCGCGTTCGCGATCCGATGACTCACGGATCTTTCTCGATCGCACACCGCTCGCTGCGACGCTGCAAAGACGCTACTTCTTTTCACTCCGAAGCGCATCAACCCCGACCGCAGGTGGTTCCCGTTCGTCCGCCTTCGCCGGAACTGCCCGCGGGCGCGCCGGAACCGGGCCGATGACCTGACGCGCGAAGTCGTACTGCGGCTCGCGGGCGAAAAGTGCCGGCCGTGCTCAGCCGGGCTTGACGGGTGCGGCCATTCCTTTAGCATCTGCCTCCTAAGGAATCTCGGACATGAAAGGAGTCAGTAGATGTTGAGCAGGATCGGTTACACGCTGGCGATCGCCGCGGTCTCGGTGGTGACGGCGGGCTGACAGAACAAGCTGGCGAATGAGCGCGACGACCTGTACGTGCAGAACCGCGAGCAGCAGGCGAAGATCGACGCGATGCAGTCGGCGATGGAGTCGCAGCGCAACGTGCCGCCGCCCGCCGCTCCCACGCCGCCGCCCACCGCGCCCTCGACGCCGCCCGTGACGCCGCCCGCGCCGCCGGTCACCGCCACGACCACGCCGCAGGCCCCG
>JAUJNJ010000041.1 GCA_030448225.1 Phycisphaerae bacterium | reverse complement strand
CGGCTCGCCGCGGTGCCGCCAGCCCGCGCACGTCACCCACTCGCCGCCCGCCGCGATGTCGGTCCGGCCCTGTCCGCGGCCCCACTCGGCGGACGGCCAGACCTGGAAGAGCGGCGCGGCCGCCGCATCGTAGCGCGACTCGAGCATCCCGTTGTCGCTCACGCCGTAGAGGATGACCGCGTGCGACTTGCGGAACTGCGTGACCTTCATCGCGCCCAGCCCGCGGTCGATGCCCCGCACGCCCGTCGGGTCGTACATCATGTTCGTGAACCAGTGGTCGGCCGGGTTGGGCGGGGTGGACGACGTCGGGTACCGGCCCGCGCCGAGCATCATCCGGTCGTTCATGCCGTATCCGATCCGGCTGCTGTTCAGGGCCGCCTCGCTGCCGGCCCAATCCGGGCAGGCGCGGATCACCTCCGCGACCTGGTTGGACCCGCTGGCAGCGGTGACCGGCTTGCCCGCGTAGGCGCTGATGGCCTTGTACCAGTGGTAGGTCCCGCTCCAGTTGGGGCTCAGCAGCAGCGGCAGCGTGCCCTTGTGCTCGCCCACGTACATGTGGGTGGCGGCCCCGATCTGCTTGAGGTTGCTCAGGCAGGTGACGGTCCGGGCCGACGCCCGCGCGCGGTTCAGCGCGGGCAGCAGGATGCCCACCAGCACCGCGATGATGCCGATGACCACGAGCAGTTCGACGAGGGTGAATCCGCGGCGGGCGGCGCCAAATCGGCGACGGGCGGCGCGGGGGGAATCCGGCGCGTTCATTCGGTCTCCCGGTACGTGGAGGTCTTCGCTTCGGCCGTCGCGACGCCCTCGCCGGTGGTGACCCGCACCTCGTCGAGGGTGACGGTGGCGGTGTGGGCGTCGTCGCCCGTGGGGGCGCGCTGCGCCAGCAGCACGATCGCCGAGCCGGTGCGGCCGCCGGCGTGGTCGCCCCAGGTGGCGACGCTGAGGCCGGGGCCCGCGTCGGCGTACTTGCCGGCGAACGTCTCGGTCGCCGCCGACTGGTCGGCCGCGACGTGGCGGACGAGCAGCGTGTAGCCGTCGGGGCGCAGCGTCAGGTCGAAGCCCGTGACGGGGCCGTCGAACTTCTTCTGCACCAGGACGTTCGCCCCGGCCGGATCCTTCTCGGCGGTGTCGAGCTTGTAGCCGAGGCGCAGCATGCCGTCGCCCCGCAGGTCGAGGCCCAGCGCGTCGAGCGTGCGGTACTCGGTCTCGGCGACGGGCGCGAGGGTGAAGCGGAACACCTGCCGTTCCGGCGGCGCGGCGGTGCCGCCCAGTGCGATACCGTCGACGCGGAACGTCAGCGGGCGCACGAGGAAGTTGAGTTCGGGCAAGACCGGGCCGAACAGGTGCTGGTTGGCGTACTCGGCGCCGGTGGTGGTGAGGACGAGCTTGCCGTCAACCTGCTCGGCCGTGCCGCGCCCGCTGGCGGTCCAGAAGTCCTTCGCGTCGCCCGCCTCGGCGACGGCGGCGTCGTCGAAGGAGTCGACGAACACCGGCTTCGGGTCCGCCGGGTCGGCCGCCGGCAGGACGCCCGCGGCCAGGAGGCACGCCGCCGCGGCGACGGGCGTTGCCAGCATCATCTTCAGTCGTGTAGTCACCGTTCGTCCTCCGAGTGGCGCCACCGAAAATCATCCCACTGCTACGACGACTTCGCCTCGCCGCCCGCTCGCCGGCGGCGCAGAAGCAGCGCGCCGACGCTCAACAGCGCCGTGATCCCCGCCGGCTCGGGGACGGGCGTGAAGGTGACGTTCACGTTGTCGACGACGAACGGTTCGCTGTTGCCACCGGCGCCGAACGCGATCTCGTCGAAGGCGGTGGTGAGCGGCGTGGTGTCGACGAACGTCTCGAGCGGCGAGCCGTTGATCGACAGGCCGATCGAGAGCGCGTTCTCGCCGGTCCGCTCGAGCACGACGCGGAAGTTCACCGGGCTCGTGCCGGCGTTGACCGAGTTGAAGACCGTGGTGATCGTCGGGTTGGCGCCGCCCAGCAGCGTGCCGTCGGTGGCGACCTCCTCGTTGAGCCCGGTCCCGCTCGCCGCGTCCAGGCCGACGTTGACGCCGAAGAAGTAGCCGCGGTCGTCAGCGCGGGCGTTGAAGTTGTTGGCCGAGCTGCCGAAGTTGTCGTCCGCCTGCTGGGCGTCGTTGGAGTTGAAGACGCCGAAGCGGAAGCCCGCGCTGGCGTTGGACGGCGCGGTCTCGAAGCGGACGTCGAAGGCCAGTTCCAGCCTGTCCCCCACGGCTAGTTCCTGGAGCGAGTTGGCGTCGGCGTCGGCATCGGGGAAGAAGCCGAGGAAGTTCTGGAAGGTGCTGCTGGGCGCGAAGCGCAGGGCGTTGCCGGTCAGGCCGGTGTCGGTTGTGGCCACCGTCAGCGTCGAGCTGCCGCCGGTGCGGAAGAACGAGATGTCGTTCGGGTCGGCGGCGTCGTTGCGCGGGGTCGGCGGGGTGCCGACGTCGAACGTGTCGTTCACCAACGTCACCGGGGCGGCGTGGGCGGCGGTGCCGACGAAGGCGAACAGGGCGACGGCGGCCGTGGCGGCGGCGGCGGCGCGGATGATCCTCGCGGACGTATATCGAACCATGGACGTTTCTCCCTCGCTCCAAACCTCGAAACCGGACCCGGACAGCCCGCCAACCGACAAGACGGGCGGGCAGCGGCCGGCGCGAGCGCCAGCCGTCGTGAAACAACCGATCCGTGAGCCTCAACCGACGTGCGCGTGACCCCCTCGTGGGCCGAGAACGGGCGCCGAGTCGTACGGCCCTGCCATCACGCCTTCGTCATGCGACGTGAACGATGATCCGCTCGTCATCGGCTCGCTCAACATGCCTTAGGCTTCATGAGAGGTGGCCGCGTGCGGCCGGTCGCAAGCCCGCCTTGCCGCGGCGCGGGCGCCGGATCGTCCCCGGCCCGCACACGGGAAATACGGTCGACCCGGCAAAGTTGGACATCAAAATGTTTTCGGCCGAGCAGCGGCTCGAGAACTGAGCGAGCGCGACGGCACGTCCCCCGGCGGCTGGCGCGGCCCGGGGGCTCACGCAGGCGTGCGTTTCACTCCGGGCGGCCCGCCTCGTAAGCGTGTCGGATCTCGTCGCCGCTCAGCGCCCGGTGATACAAGGCCAATTCGCCGAGTCGCCCGTCCCAATAGCCCGCCATGCCCGCGTCGGCCGGGTTGACGCCGTCGTCCCCGGGCTTGAACCCGATCCCCAGCGACCGGATCTCCGGGTTGGGTGTCGGGCCGGCGCTGGGCCGTGACGCGACCTCCCGCCCGTCGCGATAGAGCCGCAGGACGGTCCCGTCGGCGACGAACGCGACGTGGGTCCACCGCCCGGTCGGCAGCGGCGACGACGCGCCCTCGCGAACGGTCGCGTACGCGTACTTGCCCTCGTACAGGTCGACGCCTTGGTCGGCGCCGTCGGCGGTGAGCCCGAAGTGGAACTGGCCCAACTTCGTCGCGCCCCAGCTCTTGGCGATCGTGGCGAACGGGGCGCCGGTGCGGGCGAAGACCCAGGCGGTGAGGGTGATGCGCCTCGCCGGTGCGATCGGAAAATCCGAGAGCAGCAACCGCTGCTCCGCGGCGGGACTGAAGTCGAGTGACGCGGCGCCGGGGAACCGGCCCTCTGCCCACGCCGGGGCATGCCCGCCGGCGGCGCCGAGCGGTAGGTGGTAGCGCCCCGCGGTGCTCGACGCGTGGTTCCGCAGTCGACCGGCGGCCCGGTCGTCCCCGTCGAACCGATAGAACAACGCCAGTCCGGGGTCGCGGGCCGTCCGCTCCGCGTACGCCCGCCAGCGCTTGGCGGGCGCGTCGGCGGACGCGTTGGTCCATGCGTCGAACTGGCCCACGCGCACGAACGGTTCCGGTTCGGACGGGGCCGGCTCGAATGGAACCGGCGCCACCGTGCCCGCCGCGTCCACCACGCAGGCGGCACCGGCGGAGATGAGTTGCGTTCGCGCGGTCGCAGCGGTCGTCGGCATCGTCGTCGTCGCCTTCGACGACTGCCTGGCGCCCGGCTGGGCGATGGCGGCGGGCGCGACGTAGACCTGGCCGTCGAACACCTGCACCCGGGTCGCCGCGGCGTTCCGCGCGTCGACGCCGAATTCGGTCCCGAGGTCGACCACGTCCACCGCCCCCGCCCGCACCGTGAACCCCTTGGCCCGCGGCGGCACCTGCGCCGACAGCCGCCCGGTGGCGAGCACCAGCCGGCCCGCCGATTCGATACGGAAGCGGGCGGGCGCCTCGACAACGACCTGCGCCCCGCCGGCCAGCTCGAGCCGGGCGTACCCCTGCGCGAGCGTCAGTTCCTCATCGGCCAGCGAGGCGGGCGTCTGCGTCGGGCGCACGGGGCCGTCCCAGCGGGCGTCGATCTGTTCGACCAGCGTCGCGTACGCCGGCACCGCCGGGCTCGGCGGCTCCGCCCCCCGGCGTGACAGTACCGCGGCGACAAGCGTCCCCACCACCACGAGCGCGGCCGCAGCCCGCCAGAGGGGCCACGGCCGCGGCGGCCGTGACGTGTTGGGCAACTTGGTGGCGGACCCGGACAGCGGCGGAAGCGGGATCGCGTCGCCCCCCTCCGTATCGCCGTCCGATTCGCCGCTCAACGCGGGCAGGACCATTGCGTCCCCGAGCTCCCGGGGCACCGGGGCGAAGCGGGCGTCGTTCTCGTCGCGTTCATTGATGAGCGGGAACCGGGCGAGCGCGCCTTCGCCGAGCTCGCGCAGGCTCGCGGTGAGCATTGCCTGGCGGAGGAAGCGGGCGCGTGCCTCGGCGGAGCCGGACAGCAGTTCCGCCAGCCGGGCGTGCCGCCCGGGCGTCAACGCGCCCTCGCGCCACTCGCCGGCCAGTTCGTCGAGTTCGTCGGGATGATCCGATCTGCGGCCGTCGCTCATCGGGCACCCTCCGCGGCAAGCCGCTCCTCGATGCACTTCAGCAGCGCGTGATGAATGCGGTTGAGCGCCTTGTAAAGGGCGGGAACGGATTGCCCCAAACGCTGCGCCACGGCCAGGGCGGTGGCCCCCGGCTCGTACCGCAGTTCCACGAGCAGCCGCGACTTCTCCGGCAGCCGCGCGACGCACCGCCGCAGCGCCTCGTGCCGGGCGTCGACTTCCGTGCGTGCGGCGGCGGCCTCGTCGCAGAGCGTGCGGACCAGCGCGTCGTCGAACACGACCACGCCGCGCGTCCGCTGCCGCTCGTAGAACTTCAGGACCGTGAACCGGGCGAACCGCAGGGCCCAGGCGGCGAAGTCGGTCCCCTGCTCGAACTCGTCGAACTTCCGCCACAGGCTCGCGGCGGTCTCCTGCAACAGGTCGTCGGCGTCGGCTGCGTGGGGCACCAGCGACGCGATCAGGCCGTAGATCCGCCGCTGGTTGGCGAGGAACAGGGCCATGAACGATTCGGTCTTCGTCGACTCCGTCGACATGCCTTCGGCTTCCTGAGAGGTGACCGCGTCAGCGGCGCGGCCGCCGGTGGCACACGGCCCGCGCACGGGGATATACGGTCGACCCGCCGGAAGTGGACACAAAAATCTTCGGGGAAGGCGGCGGGCCGGCGAAGAGGCGACCGTGCGGTCCGACGGTCCGGGAGACCCGCGCCGAAGCGGACGGCGCCGGCGACAGCCCTGCTCCGGGTCGTAATGCCGGACATGCGGGGCGAGTCATGAACGGACGACGCGCGCGCCACGGTCGCCCGTCTGCCCTGCCCGGCACTGCCGGGCATTGCTGCTATGGCCTGCGCGTTGGATCGAAAAGCGGCAAGAGTTACACGGCGCCTGCTCCCTCATCGTGTGCGAGTTCCGGTCTCGGGGGGTCGCGGTGCCCGCCGCCCACCCTGCACTTGCGGCCGACCCGCCAGGCCCTGCGCGTGCGGACCGGCCCGGCCCGCTGGTTCGTAGACGAGAATGTCGCAGACGGGGCGACGGTTCAGGTCCGCCTCGCCGAACACTGCTTCTGCGCCGGCGGCCTCGCCTGCGCTGGGTGCGGCGAGCCGAACGCGTCCGCCGGTCGACGCGCTGCGCGGGGCAGATGGAGCCGATTGTTCAAGGGAAGTGTCGCTGCGCGGGTGTGGGCGACGATCAACGTTGCTCGTCGCCTCCGACGAGCCGGCCGTCGTCGTAAACCGGGATGCTCGGCACCAGCGTCCGGTCGCGGCTGCCTCCGGCGTGGAACGGGTAGTTAACACTCTTCCCGGCGGCCGCGCCGAGGCGGAAGCGCGCGGTGCGCCGGTCGTGCTTGCGCTGACCGTCGCCGGGGAAGACGGGGTCGTTCGGGAACGACACCTCGACGTAACAGAGCCCGCCCCCCGCCGGGGTCACCGGGCCGAGCGTCGCGCCCGGGTCCGACTCCAGCAGTTCGGCCTTCACGTCCTGCGGCCGAGACTGGCCGGCGAGGCGGAAGGAGTACCGGAAGGAGAGATCCCGCGTGACCCGGGCGGGCCAGCGCGAGCGGTTGTGGACCGTCGCCTCCATCTCCACCCCGTCGGCCGAACGCTTCGACTCTCGGACATCGACGAAGAATTCGCGGTCGGTCGTCAGCAGGTCCGAGGAGTTGTTTCTCGAGGCGGCCGGCGGGAACTGGTCATCCGGCAGCGCGTCGCCCGCGCCCAGGCCCAGTTCCGTCAGCAACGCGAAGCTGGCGGTGATGCCGGCGTTGTAGTCGAGCGCGACCTCGTTCAGTACGGAATTCATCACGAGCTGGATCGGCTCCTCGTCCGCACGGAACGCGTAACCGATCCGGGGGACGAGGATCTGACGACCGGGGTTCTGCCGGTCGCGGAACGCGTAGTCACTGTCGATCCGCTTGTTGGTGAAGACGTCCTGGTTGTCGGGGCCGGCGATCAGCGCGCCGTACAGGACGTGGCGGCACGTCTCCGGGCGGTACTCGGGGCGGCCGGGCTGGAAGTGGTCGAACCCCGCCCACGCGCCGTACGCGCCGCGATGGTGGGGGTGGTCGAACGGCTCGTGCCCGAAGCCGACGAGGTACGACCGCCCGTACGGGTTGGCCCCGAGCGCGTAGTCCACCTGGCTCCTGGCGGCGGCGGAGTAGTCGTCCTTCAGCCGGGCGTTCGACTTATCGTGCTTCCACCAGACGTTCCCTTGCAGCTTCGGGGCCCGCTCGACGTGGCGGCTGTAATAGAGCGCGATGACGGCGGCGTTGTTCGCGTGACGGAGCGACCCGTACTGGTGCGAGTCCCACTCGCGCAGGCGCAGCCCGCCGGGCGTCCGCTTGTAATCGACGAAGCTCGTGCAGTAGTACTGCAACTCGTGGTGGAACCGTTCGTCGCCCGGGCGCAGCAGCACCATGTTGAGCGCGCCGAGCTTGCCGAACGAGCCGTAGCCGAAATCGCGGTACCAATCTTCGTGGTGCTCGAGCTTGTAGTCCCCCTCGTAAATCTCC
The DNA here is from genome assembly GCA_030448225.1 of Phycisphaerae bacterium. Next base: position 39,453 of record JAUJNJ010000041.1, on the reverse strand, counting down.
TCGGCCAGCCTCAGCCACCGGCCGTCGCTTACGGCCGGCCCCGCGGGGTTCTCGCGATGGCGGGCGCGGTGGACCCAGGTGGCGGCGGTGAACAGCTTGTCGGGCACGCTCGCGCGGTAGCCGATCTCGACGACCTTGCCGTCCGCCCGCCGCGCGAGCCGCTGCCGGCGGCGGACCTCCTCCGCTCGGTCCGCGTCCATCCCCTCGGTCAGGCGCGGCCCGGGGTTCGCGCGGGCGAAGAGCAGCAGGTTCTCGGCCTCGCCGAGCAGCCGGTTCGCGAACGCGGCGGCGTCGAACCGCTCGTAGCCCTTGCGGCCCTTCAGCACGTGTCCGTGCTCGCGGATCGCCATCGACGAGGCGGCCATCGCCGCGCTCATCGCGCCGCAGATGTCGGCGGCCGGGTGGTCCTTGTCGGCGACGAACGTCGGTCGGTTGGTCAGCAGGTGGGCGACCTCGGCCGGCGCCCACATCGCGTGGACGTTCGGGTCGTCCACCCCCTCGCGGCCCCCCTTCCCGATCACGACCCGCATCCCCGCGGCCGGGTCCCGCGCGCCGGGCGTCAGGACGCACTTCAGGAAGTAACGGTTGACGTGGACGAGCCCCTCGAGCAGCTCGTCCATCTGGCGCGACTTCAGGTACCCGTCGGGCGCGTCGACCGCCGACCACGCGAGACACATGGCGGCGAAGCTCATCGAGAGGTTGGCGGTCCAGTGGTCGCCGGCGTCGTACCACCCGCCGGACAGGTCGACGCCGAGGTCCTTGCCGTCCTCCGTGCAGGACGGCCCACGCCACGCGACGCGGTTGTTCGGGGAGAGCTCGCCCGACTGCTGCGCCTCGTAGAAGTACAGCGACTTCTGAAGGGCCTCGGCGTAGTTGAACCGGCTGGGCTCCGCGGCGCGGCTCGTCGTGGCGACGGCGACTAAGATCCCAGTGGTCAAGGCCAAACGCAGAACGATCGTGTTGCACGACAGTCTCAAACAACCTCCTCTTGATGATCGGGAAAACGCCGCGGCCAGCCGCGGACGGATGCCGGCACCCGTTGCACCGGAGCGTACGTGGTACCTCCCGCGCCTAGCGACGCTGAGCCGCCGCCGCCGCACCCGCCTGAACGTGATCAGACCCGCCCTACTCTCCGTACACCAGGTTCGCCCGGTTGTGCGCCTCGAGCCGGTTCACGTATTCGACGTGCCCGTCCGCGAACGCGGCGTTGGCGCGCGCGGCGAGTCGTGGGTCCGACGGGTCGGAAATTCGCCACGGACTGGCCGTCACCGTGACGCCGTCGGGTTTGGCCTTGAGCTTCTCGTGGCGGCTGGCGAGCCAGTCGAAGCCGTTGTTGCTCGGGCGGCAGCCCATCGGCGCCCAGGTGGCGTCGTTGAGCGTGCGGAAGTCCTCCTCGACGAACACGATCTTGTCCGACGCGTTGCGCACGCGCGTCATCGACAGGCCGGCCACGAACAAGTCTCGCTCGGCCGGGTCGATCTGGCCGACGCTGAAGTTGTTCGCCAGGTGCCAGTTCATCGCGTAACTGAACGGGTAAACGCTCGTGCTGATGCGCGTCTCGACGTCGTCCGACGGGCAGATCAGCACGTCGCGGTTGACCGGCTTGGACAGGTAGGGCGCGATCGCGGAGGTGTTCAAGTTGCGCGCCGTGGTCTCCGGCGTCTGCCAGTGGACCCAGTCCTCCGGCTTGGGCAGGTCCTTCCGGCCGGACGCGGGGAACCGGCCCCGGTTGTCGTTCGTGTACATGATCAGCGCGATCATGACCTGCTTCATGTTCGACGCGCACTTGATCTTGTTCCCCTGCTCCCTCGCGCGGTACAGCGCGGGCAACAGGATCGAGATCAGCAGAGCAATGATACCAATGACGACCAACAGCTCGACGAGCGTGAACCCTCGGCGGCGCGCAGGGCGATGCGACATGGCAGGACCCTCTGTTGGGAAGCGTCTTCGCGGGCGTCGCCCCACCGGCGGCCACTCTGCCCCCGCCAATCGCTGCGGCTGGGCACAAGCGGACGGTTCCGCCGGATCGTCACGGACGGTCCGATCGGAAAACTTGCACGCAATTCGTCTAGCGACCCGCGCCCGCCACGGCGGCGTACGTCGTGCCGATCAGGATGCGGCCGAACCGCGCGGACGCTCCGGCGGACGAGACGAGTCGGAGCCGGTCGAACCGCAGGTCGAGGTTCTCGATCGTCAGGTTCGGCGACCCGGGCAACGATGCGCCCGCCGGCGGATCGAGGTAAGCTCGAATCGAGTCGCGGCCCGGCCGGAATCGGATCTCCAGCACCCACCGCCGTGGCGCGCCATCGACCTGCGCCGGCTGTAGCCCGGGCGCGGCCGGCGCCGCGTCGAGCGGCCGCGCGCGCTCCAGGTCGCCCGGGGCCCTGATGGCCCGGTCGTACCGCTGCAGGTGGCACGCGTAAAACGACGTGTCGGTCCCGCGGCCGGCGAACAGGTATTCGTTCACCTCGGGGTCGTCCCCGTCCATGAGCGAGAGACCGGAAAATCCTTCAACCGGATCGGGCTTCGCCTCGGCCCACCAGGCGACGTAAATCACGTTCCCGTCCGCGGCGACGGCGCCCTCGGCGTCGAGCAGTCCGGCCGCGGCCGCCCGGCGGGCGGCGGGTCCGGCGAGGTCGAGGAACACGGGGTGCGCGGCGTCGGCATCGGTCGTGTGCGTTCCGCCGGTGCCGTCGGCGTCGAGCGGCACAGGGTCGATGCGCGCGGGGCCGCGGGTCGACCGGTCGCTCCCTCGCGGCGGGAGTGCCGGGCGGGGCGGCCGCGCGTCGGTGCTGGCGTCGAAGAACGCGTACGCGATTACTTCCGGGTCCTTGGCGACGTCCAGCCGCCGCCGCCAGCGCCGGTCGACCGTCGATCCCCGCGACGCCCCGCAGGCGCATGTCGAGTTCGTCCCCCGCACGAAGCCCCCGCTTCCGCGGGCGTCAGCGGCCACCACCGCGTCGGTGCCACCGGAGTCGGGCGGGTTGACCGTGCGGCGCGCCGGCGGCGAGCGTCGTCAACGGGCGCGGCGTCGGCGCGCCGGGGCGACCGTCACCCGGCCGGTGAAGACGACGGCGTCGGTCCGCCCGGTCGGGTCGACGGCGACGCCGAACGACGTGCCCAAGTCGACCACCCGCGCCACGGGCGTGTGGACCGCGAACTCCGCGCGCCGGCGGCACGTCGGCGGAGAGCCGCCCGGCGTTCAGTCGCACGCGTGCGGCGGACTCGACGACCACGTCGGCCGGCGCCTCGAGGACGACCTGCGTGCCGTCGTCCATCGCAAGCTTGGCCAGCCCGCTCGCCAGCCGCAGCCGACCCGCCCGCACGCGGTCGCCGCTGCGCGCGCCTGGCCGTCGGTCCACCGCGCGTCGACCGACGCCGCCAGCGTCGCGTGCGAGGGGGCGGCCGGCTGAGCACCCACGCGGCCACCCCGGCCACCAACACGAGTGCCGCGGCGACGGCGAGCTCCCCGCCCGTTCCGCCAGCGCCGCGGCGGCGGTGGAGGCTTAGGGACCGACGGAGGAGCGCGCGAACTTCGTCCTCGTCGTCCCCCGCCGCCCGGGCGTCCTCGTCCCGGATCGCCGGCAGGACGATCGACTCGTGCAAGGCGTCCGACGGATCGGCCTCGTCGGCCAACCGGGCCTGTGACCCCAGCCGTTCCAGCAGCATCTCCGCGTGGAGGCAGGTCCGCACGAACTGGTCGCGCCGCCGCGGGTCGGACCGCAACGCATCCGCCAGTTCCCGCCGCCGGCTTCGTCGAGCTGTCCGTCGAGGTATGCATCACCATCTCGGTGAACGCCACCTCACCGTCGGCGTCGTCCTCGGGCGGGAGGTTGTAGGGGAACTGCTCGCTCATGGAGATGCGTGGTACGGGGCGCGCGAGCAGCCGGTTCAAGCGTTCAGCGCCGGCCAGCCGGACGTGCCGCTGGATGCAGGATCCGAGCCGCACGTGTATGCGGGCCAACGCCTTGTAGACCGTCTGCACTGGCCGGTCCAGGCGTGGCGACGTCGGCCCCGCTCATGCTCAGGCCGTAGCGGTACCGGATGATCTCCCGCGCGCGGCGTCAGCTTCGAGGGCACCGTTCCAGCGCGTCCATCAGGTCGGAAGCCGGCGCGGCGTCCTGCGTTTGCCACGCCTGCTCCAGCAGGTCGAGCAGTCGCTCGTCCATCGCGACTCCGGCCCGGCGCAAGCGCCTTCGCCGCGCCAGAGCGCCCGGTAGTCGCGCGATCGCCCGCAGCCACGGCAGGACCTTCTCCGGCCCGTGAATCTCCGCCCGCTTCTCCAGCGCGAGCATCGACACTTCCTGGAATACGTCTTCCGCCACGTGATAGCTGCGCACGATCGACCAGACGTACGCGATCAGCTTGCCTCCGCTCTCGCGCAGCAACACGGTGACTACAACCTGTTCGTCCACAGGGCATACCGACCCTCTACGTTGAATCCCCCGGCACGCCCCAAGTGTGGACACACAAAATGTAAATGTTGCACGGCCGAATGCTCACGAGGTTCTCCGGACCACGCCAGTCTACGGCGAGCGCGCAGTCGGGAATTTTTCGATGTCCACACTTCCTCCGAACCGGGGATGAATCAACGGGAGCTTCCGGATCGCCCGCGCCGCCTGGGGGCCGCGCGGGCACACGTCCATCCGGAGTCGCTCCCGGGTCGCCAGGCCGTCGCGGGGCGACGGGCCGTGCCCGAGGAAGACCTCGGGGCCTGTACGAACGGAGACGAGGCGGGACAATCTACGGAGGAGAGCATGCGTTCAACGATTCGGGCCGGTGCCCTCGCGGCACTCGGTGCGGCGGCGCTTCGGCGCGGCCGACGCGGCGACGTTCAGCGTCAACTTCGGCGGCAACGTGAACACGGCCGTCGTCGGGCCGGCGGGCCGAGGTCGAAACGCTCAACTACAACCAGGTGAACGGGAGCGGGCGCGTTCAGCGACCTGCTTCTGAACGACGAGACAGGACCCACCAACACGTCGCTCAGCTTCGCCCGCTCCGGCGCCGGGCGCGGTCGACCAGTGGCACACCGACGCCAGCACCTCCACCCCGGACGGGCAACTGCTGCCAGGGCATCCTCAAGACGAAGGACATCGGCACCGAGGGCGGCGGCGATGACGTTCACGTTCTCGAACGTGCCCGCCGGCGTCTACGACCTCTACGCGTACACCGTCAACAACGAGAGCGGCAAGAGCCAGCAAGTGAACGTCTCGGCCGGCGGCATCACCTACTACCAGGCCGAGTCGAACGTGCCGAACGCCCCGCCGCAACCGTGTTCGTCCGGGCGACATCGATGACCCGAACGCGCGGCGCGCGGCGAACTACGCCATGTTCGACGACATCGCCACCGTGGCCGATCAGATCACGCCGACGCTCTTCTCGCCCGGGAGCGCGTGGACAGCGGCGGCGGGCCCGCGAGCCAGATGGGCATCGCCGGGATTCAACTGGTGTCCGTGCCGGAACCCGCGAGTTGCGCGTTGCTGGGCCTGCTCGACCGTTCTCCTGATGCGCCGCCGCCGGTCGCAACAAATCCTGTTCACCGAATGCCGCCGCTGTCGAACAATGGAGAAGCCCGTCTCCCCGTGGGGGCGGGCTTCTTCGGATGGCGAGAAGCGACCGCTAGGCATCCGCCGGTCAAACGGTCGATTCCTACGCGTTGGCCGCAGGGGGCGCGACGACGGCGGTCCGGAGCAGGTGACATCACCCTGCGGGTGACCCCATGGATGAAGGCCCGTCGTTCAGCAGGTGCTCGTCCGGCGGCGGCTGCCGGTTTCAAGGTCGCCACCGAAGGTAAAACTGCTCGACCCGCACATGGTGCTGCGGTCGAAGGACATCGGCATCATCGGCGTCGGCGAGGGGTCGACGATCGCGCGACGCAGTTCCTGCACAAGTACCTGCAGGTAAACCCGAAAGTTCTTCGCCGTCGCGCCCCACCTGGAAGCTCGGGCTGAAGTTCATGTGGGGCCGCCCGCCGTCCCCCACTTCTTCTACAGCTTCCGCCCACCCTTCACCCGCGGAACGACCCCGCTCTGCGAAAGCCCGACGGCCACCACGCCCGGCGACGGGGACCCCGCCGACCTGCTTGCGCGATGATGGCACACGACCGGGCGTTCGAGCCGGGCCCTTAGGCGTCCTGTTCCACGAGTCCGTCGCTTACCACTTGAGAACGAACGGTTCGTCTCGTTCCTCGAGCAGTACGCGACGGCGGCCAGCGTCCGCATAGTCGAGGACACGGTCGTGCGCGTCAGCGCAGGGGAGGCGGGACATCACCGCTCGTCATTCTCCGGCGGCGTCGAGCCGGCGGACCTGTACGTTGACCGTTGGGCTTCCGGTCGACAGCTCGGCAGAGCACTTCCTGGGAGCCGTTCGTCGGCTACGGGTCGAGCCTGTTCTGACCTGGCGGTCGTGGGCGGCTGGGCCCGCGGGGCGGACGAGGTGTGATCAAGCCTGTCTCACAACTGCTCTGCACGCCGATCACGCCGAGCCGCTGTCGCCTCGAGCGGTTCGACGAAGCCCGAGGCGTTGCCGATCGCCACGTGACGTTCTTCACCCACCGCCTCGCGTACCGGCCGGAGACGAACTCACCACGCGCGTCGGCCTGACCTTCGGGTTCCTCGCGCGGAACTCCATGCTCGGCCTCGTCGTCGTCGACGAACGCGGACGCGTAGACGTACCCCTGGTTGACCCGCTCCTCGTGTTCGATCTGCCAGGCCCAGCCGGCGTTCATCGTCTCGCAGGTCGTGTAGGGCTGCTCGACTGCGACCGCCGCCCGCGCGGCGACGTGCGCGCGCTTGCGAACGAATACCACGCCCGCCTGGGACGCGATCCGCCGGTTCATCGCCGTCCACTACCGGTTCAACACGCGGCTCGACACGCCGTTCTGGCAGGCGTGCCGGGCCGATGTGGACCTCGCCGGTGCCGAGCGAGTGGTCGAGTATTACCGCGAGAACGGGCCGGGCCTACTGGGCGGAGTGCGTGACGGACCGGATCGACCAGTTCGGCATGGCGGGCTACGTGGTGATGCTGCTCGGGCAGCAGGTGCCGGGGTACCCGCACGCACGAGCCGTCGGACCGAGAGATCCTCGCGTGGAACGCCCGACGGTCACGCCACCAACAAGCCGCGCGGACGCGCTAACGGTCCGGCAGTTGGATCTGCACTCTCCGAAGTGGCAGTGGCTGTGAGCACCGATCCCGCACGCCGCAGGCATGGCTGATCGACCGGGGCGAATGCGCGGTACGACCGGTTCCCCGGCAATGCGGTCCTTGACACAACGACCGTGTCCGCGGACGGCGGATGCTACGGCCGGTCCTCGTCTTCCAGCCGGATCTCCTTCCCCGGCCCCATCTCCCCGTCGGCGTCCTTCCGCTCCACGACCTCGGCGACGGCCTGCACGACTTCCTTGTGCGTGATTCCCACCCGCCCGCGCCTCCTCGGTCACCGGGACCGCGTCCTTCGTCGGCACGACCGGCCGGGCGTTGTGCCGCCGCGACCACACCTTCGTGAACTCCGCCCAGCAGCAGGATCTCGCCGAGTAGTAGACCCACACGAGCAGCGCCACGAGCGACCCGCCCGCCCCGTACCGCTGGCCCACGCCCGCCCGACCGAGGTACTGCCCGATCAGGTGACGGCCGGCCGTGAACAGCAGCGCCGTCAGCAGCGCGCCGACCGCCACGTCGCGCCAGCGGAGCGTGACGTCGGGCAGCACCTTGTAGATCAGCAGGAACAGCAGGAAGACCACGACGAACGACAGGCCGGTGTTGGCGAGCGTCCAGAGCTGCGCGTTCGCCTCGAGCGACGTGCCGGCAAGGTACGCCTGCACCGCCTCCAGCACGGTGGTGAACACGAGCGAGACGAGCAGCAGGAAGCCGATCGCCATCACCATCCCGAAGCTCAGCACGCTGCCGCACGAAGTCCCACACGGCCGCCCGTCCCGGCTTGGCCGTCACCTCCCAGATCGTGTTGAGCGAGTCCTGCAACTCGGCGAAGACGTTGGTGTCGCCGAACGCGAGCACGAGGAACGAGACGGCGAGCCGCGAACCGCCCACCCGGCTGTTCCGCCGGGGCCGTCGCTGGCGGCGCGGACACGACGGCCGGTGCGGTGGCGGGCACCGTAGCCGGCACCGCCGTGGCCGTCGTCGGCACGCCGATCACGACCGCCTTCGGATCCTGGAGCATGATGTCGATCGCGGTCGCGCCCTCGACCCGACGAGCTGCTCGAACTGCCGCGATGCCCCGGCGTGCGGCGTCCGCGTCGCCGAGGACCGCGCCCAGCATCGGCGTGACGATCACCAGCAGCGGCGAGCGAGAGCACGGTGTAGAACGCGAGCCGCCGCCCCAGCCGCGCGCCTTGTCCTCCACCAGTCGGCCAGCGTCTGCGTCAACAGCGGCCACCAGCCGGTGGCCATCGCCTTCGAGCGCGACGCGAGCCGGGTCAGCGACCGAGTTCCGCGCTACCGTCCGGAGTGCGAGTCGTTCATGGCGGCATTATTACCACCGAACGCGGAAACGTGCCGGGCGTTACGACACCGGCCGATCACCGTTCACGTTCGGCCCGGGGCACGACAGAACCGCCCCGCCTGCCTAGCGGACCGCGCGCTCGAGCCGTCGCTTCACGATGCGGCCGGGCCGCGATCGGGCACCCTACGTCATCCGCGTGATACGCAGGCTGCCGCCGGCCCGATCCGGCGCGGACGAAGGCCGCTTTTCCGGATCGTGCCCGTGGGGAGCCAGAACAGGTGAGGCGTCGTCGTGTCCTGCACCCACCAGTTGCAACGGTAACAGTCGTCGACGAGGTGGGACACGCGGACGCGCTCGTCCGCCCGTCGCTCGATCGACCGCTCAATGTCCTTCGAAAGATCCGCTTGGGGCGGCACGGCTGAAACGGCGTTGGGCGCGTCGGCGATTGTATCGGTCATTCTTCGTCTTCCGGCCGCGGTGAGTCGGCCAAGTCAGGAACAGATCGGTCAGCAGATGGTAGCGCGCCGCGACCCCGACGGCCGGACATTCCGCTCGATGGCGTCAATTACGCAGATGGACCAGAACCGCGGCAATCGGGACGTCTGGAGCAATCCTACCGCTTTCCCGGCGTCGCGATGACGGCAGCTTGGCCATTTCTAGTAGGATCTATTGATGTCGAACAACTTGAACGTTAGCTCGCTGATCGTCGCGCGGCTCCTCGTAGGTGAGGTGCGGCTCCTCAGCCTCGTCGTCGCCGTCCGCCGGGCGACGGCCGGCCAGGGGGCTGTGAAAGGTGACCTGACGGAGATCGTGAAGGCGGCGCTCCGCAAGCTCCTCGCGGCGGGGGCCGTCGTCCAGGTGGACGGAATGTATTCCCTGTCACGCGCGGCGGGATGACGGTGCGCGACGTGGGGGCGGGTGCGGCCAATTCTGTCACAAGGGAGTGGCCTTCCGCACGGCGAATCAGCGTATGATGGTTTGCGGGGGCACAACAGATCGAAAGGCAAGGGTATTCATGGGCGACAAATCGCCGAAGGCCGCGAAGAAGCAGGCGTCACAGAAGCAGGCCAAGTCGGACCGCGTGGACCAGAAGAAGCGGCAGGACGTGGCGGCCAAGCAGGTCGCACCGACGAAGAAGAAGTAGGCAGTCTCGGCGCGGAGCCGACGGCCGCAGTGGCGGCATGCGTCCACGGCTGCGTTGCCGCCAGAGGATTGACAGACTGCGTGAGTCGGGCAGCGGGAGGCGCAGCGTCTCAAGCTCACCGCACGGCAGCAGCGTGCCTCGCGCGCCACCCCGCTGCCAAGGCGGCGGCATCACGCGCTCGGGGGCTGGCGTGGCAATCGGGCGATGAAGACGGTGCCGCCGTTCTCCGACGATTCGACGCCGAGCGTGCCGCCGTGGGCGGCCACGACCTCGCGCGCCACGTACAAGCCCAGGCCGATGCTGCCCGGCCGTCTCCGCCGCACCCGCGCCGCGGGGGACGGGTCGCGCACGAGCGGGTCGAAGATCGTCGCCAGCGCGTCCCGCGGGATCGGCGTGCCGCCGTTGCGCACCGAGATCCGCACCCCGCCGTCCTCCGCCTCGGTTGCGAGTTCCACCGGCCCCGTCCCGTGCTGCACCGCGTTGCCGAGCAGGTTGGAGAGCACCTGGCGCAGGCGGCCGGCGTCCCACACCCCGGCGAGGTCCCCGCTCGACTCATACCGCAGCGCGAGCGACGGGTGGCCCGCCCGCGTCTCGTCGACCACCTCCTCACAGAGGGCTCCGAGATTCATCGCCTCGGGCTCGAGGGGCATCGACGCCCCGAGACCGGCGCCGGTGAAGTCGAGCAGGTCCCCCACCATCCGGGCCATGGCCGCGGCGCTCGCCGCGATCTGCGCGGCCGCCTGAGCCGCCTCGGGGTCGGCGTGATCGGACCGCGCGAGCACCTCCGAAGACATCATCACGGAGTTGAGCGGGTTGCGCAGGTCGTGGCCCAGGATGCCCAGGAACATCTGCCGTGACCGGTCGACGAGTTCGGTGTAACTGCGGACCGCCTCGGTGAGCGACTGGTCGATCGACTCGTTGAAGCGGGTCAGGTCGTCGAGGTCACGCAGGTCGGACGCCGGCTCGCTCTCGCGCCAGAGCCGGATGACGCTGGCGCGCAGCGCCCGGTACTCCGCGACGACCGCCATCATGTCGAACCCCGAGCGCACCCGCCCGGCCGCGTGCACGTCCGACGCGCCGTCCACGCGCACGCTGCCCTCGCCGGCGCCGCCGCGGCCGCCTTTCGACTTGTCCGACTGCTGCGCGGCCGACTGGGCGGACTTCATGTCCAGCGCCGTCGCCCGCAGGATGTCCGCCGCGTGGTCGCGCAACTCGCGCGGGTCCGTGGCGGCCCCCGGCCAGACGCTCCGCGCGAAAGCCTCCCACTCCGCGAGGATCGGTTCGAGGTTCTCCAGGATGAAGTCGGCGAGTCGCATCGGGTATCCCTTCGCCCGCGCATCTTACACGACCCGCACGAAAACAAACGTCCCAACGACCTCCCGCGGCCCTTCCGCGCAAGGGCGACGCGCCGCGGGCGATCCGGTCCTCGCCGGCGGCGTCGACGTTGTCCACGGCCCGAATGAGGCTGTCCGACAAGCCGCGCGGGGACGACCCGAGTCCCTTGCCGAAGATGATCGAACATTGCGAATTGGGCGGCGTTATCTGCACGACGCGGAAGTCGTCGCCCACGGGGAAGTCGCCCTTCGCCGCGGGCGACGTCGCCGAGGCTCGAGCCGCTTCTGCCGGTGCGATGAGGGTCGCCGCGCCGCCGGTGGTGTGCGCTTGGCCGCATAGATTCCGTGCTCGACAGCGCGGTTTCCCGTCCTGTCGAGGTCGTCGGGTCGACGGCGCGTAACGGGTGAAGACGTAGTCACGATGTTCGACCGCCTTGTGGCACTCGAAGCAACTTCGGATCGCGGCGGCGTCGGTGAGGGTTTGCCGTCGTCGAACTGCGCGTACTTCCAGCCGCCTGTCGACGCGTACTTCGTCGCGTCCTTGACCATGAACTGAACGCCGTTCTTCGGGTGCCCGGCGACGAACGACTGGCGACGGCCGAAAGCCTTGTTGTTCTCCTCCGACGCGTCGAAACTCCACGCGAGCCGGGCGATGAGGGTGCCGTCGGGGAACGGCGACTGTCCCTCGCGATAGGCCTTGATGGCCGCGTCGTTGCCCAGGATGGCACGGATGTCGTCGAGATCCCCTTCTTCCCGTGCCACGGAAATCAAGTGCCAGTCGCGTTACCCCGCGGGCAGCTTGCCCGCGTCGATCGCTGCGCCCGCTTCACCGGCGGGTTCGGACGTGGGTGAGTGAGCGACAACGACGCACATAAGCGCGGCCATCGCTACGAGCAAAACCGCGAAACGTTCATTACGCGTTCTCCTTCCGAATTCGCATGACCTATCGATGCAGGGGGTCTCCACCTGCTGGACGATGTTGTCGCGAGAGAGCTCGATGCGCGTGACCCCGTCAGGACCACACGGCCGACTGTTCAGTGCGATCGACGCGCCGCCGCAGCGAACCCCGTGGCACCGGCCCGAGGACGGTGATGCGGCCGACGACCTCGCGGCCGACCGTCGCGGGGTACCGGGAGATGCCCCACGCGTTCTTCCACACGGACAGGTCCGAGTGACGCGGACCGCAAAGCTCGACCGCGACCTCGACGTCCTCGTCGCCGAGCGTGCCAGCGTCGATCACCTCGCACGCGATCCGGTGTTCGGCCGGGCGATCCACGCGCGGCAGCCAGACGTCGTCGCGCCTGATCCGACGCGGGTTGGGGCTTGGGAGCGTCGACACGCCGTGCTCCTTCCGCGGCCAACGTTCGACCGTTCGCCGCGGTAGCAAACTGCTTTCGATCTTGGGATGCTCACTGAGCGGCAAGGGTGGACATCGGGCGGAGCGAGGGCCCGAGGAGGGACCGACCATGATGGAAGACACCCGCACCACGGTCGCGGTACAACGATTCCTCGACGAGTTGGCCCGCGTGAGGGCAGGCGCGCCCGCCGAGCCGATCGTGCGCGCGCTGCTGGCGAGCGCCGTCGACCCACTTCGTGAAGGGACTGGCCGAGTATCGCCAGGGCCGGATCGACCGGCCCGTGCCGCTGCTGCGGGCGTCCGCGGACAAGATCCCGAGCAGGCCGGGGCCGCGGCTGGTGCTGGCGATGGCTTCAACATTTGCCTGCTGCGGAGCGAGAAGAATGGGCCGCGCTCTGGCGCGAGGTTCGGCTCGCGCTCGACAAATCGAAACTCGGCTGACGTCCGCCACCCATCGCGCGGCGCCACGCGGTGCGCGGACGCCGCTGAACGGCGGCGGGGCGGCGCCCGAGACGGTCCGCGACCGGCGTGCCGCTGTCGGTCCCCGGGTCGTTACGCCGGAGAGACCGTGATCGTTCCCTCCGCACGAAGCCCGACGCGCCGCCGTCGCACACGAGGCCGGCAAGCGTGCCCGGCTCCGGGGATGGGGGCGAGCGACTTTTCATTCGGCACTGAGCCGCCGTCGACGTTGCCGACATGGATGACGACGCGGGAATCCGAGCCGGCCCGAAGCACGAACGCCTCGGGCACGCCGATGGGACGTCCGGGTGATGTTGGTCGACGAGCGGTTGCGGATCAAGGTGAACGTCCGTTCGGCCCGGACCGCCGGGGCGCTTGGGTCGGCGAGCGCGGGCGCGGCGGGCGGGGTCGATGGTGGCGCGGCCGTTCGTGTTCGACCTGTCGGACGTCACGGCCGCGGTAGATCGGTGCGCGAAGACGCGGGGCGCGTCCGGATCACGGTCGAACACGCGGCCCCTGCAGGACCACTCTGCCACGGCCCCGGCGCATCTATCGAACGACCCCCGCACCCGAACCCCATGGACCGATTCCATTTTCGGGCCGGAGTTCTAAGCAACGTCCGCCCGCGGCATCGCCTATAAACGGGAGTGGCAGTCGTTTGCCGAAACCAACACGCGCGGAGTGAACGCATATGAAGTGCCCCCACTGTCAGGACCCCGACCTCGTGATGACCGACCGCCAGGGGATCGAGATCGACTACTGCCCGAAGTGCCGCGGCGTCTGGCTCGACCGCGGCGAACTCGACAAGATCGTCGAGCGATCCGCGCAGTACGACGCCACCGCCCGCACGGGCCGCGGCGGGGGCGATGACGACGACGACGACGATGACGACGACCGCCGCCGGTACGGGGGCCAAGGCCCCGGTCAGGCGCCGGGCTACGGCCAGCCGCCGCCGTACCCGCCCTACCCACAGCATCAACAGCCGCATTACTACAAGAAGAAAAAGTCGTTCTGGAACGAACTGTTCGACTGACCCCCGGGGCGGCGCCCCCATTGGCGTGGCGTGCCATTTGACGGCCCCGCCGCCCGCGGGCCAGGCACCCTGCGGCCGCCCGCGGGCGCGACGCGTGACCGCACGTGCGGAGTCAACGTCGGCGTCGCGGCAGACCCGCAACCGCGAAGGGGCACGCGACAAACTTCGGGCTCCGCCACGACCGCGACGCGGCACGCGCCGACCGCCCCGCGCGTCACTCCGCCGTCGGCGTCGCGCCCTGCCGGAGCGCGTAGAGCTTGCGGGCGGTCGGGAGGTACAGGACGCCGTTGGCGGCGGTCGGGGTGCCGCTGATCGCCTCCTTGACGCCCAGGTCGACGCGGCCGAGTTCGCGCTTCGCGCGGCCGGCGTTGAGCACGAGGAACTGCCCGCGGCGGGTGCCGACGTAGAGCTTGCCGTCGGCGACGAGCGTCGAGGCCCACACGTCGCCGACCGCCTCGTGCGTCCAGACGGCCTTGCCCGTCGCCGCGTCGACGCAGTGGACGACGCCGCCGCAGTCGGCGACGAACACCAGCCCGTCGTGGACGGCCGGCGTCGCGCACACCTCGCGCGTCAGCGGGTAGGACCAGAGCTGCGCCGTCCGCGTCACGTCGCCGGTGCCGGGCGCGGCGCCGGCCCCCGCGGCGTCGATGCACTTGAGCCACCCCTGCCGCTTGCCCCACCACAGATCGCCGCCGTGCGCGACGTAGAGGCGGCCGTCGTTGAACACGGGCATCCCCATGATGACGCTCGGCCCCTCGCGGCGGTTGCCGACCCACTTGTGCACGTCCCGCTTCGGGGCCGCGGGGTCGGTGTCGAAGCGCCACACGTCGGCCAGCGTGGCGAGCGGCGCGCCGTCGGCCGGCACGCCGGGCAGGGGCTCGAATGCGTAGCAGACGCCGTCGGGACCGCCGAAGAACACGAGCGGCTTGCCGCCGACGACGCCGGTCGACGGCGAGCACCAGGCGACGTGGAACGTGGTCGGCCCGAGGCGCAGGCCGTCGCGCGCGACGACGCGGCCGGTGCGCTTGTCGAGCACGACCAGCGAGGGCGCGTCGGGCCGGCGGATCGCGCGGTGCGTGTTGTCGACGCCGTTGCAGGAGTTGACGTAGAGCAGGTTGCCCATCACGAGGATCGAGCCGTGCACCTGGTCGTGCGTCCAGACGCCGGCCGGGCCCTTCACGAGGTCGGTCGCCCACACCACGTCGGCGTCGGCCAGCGTGGGCTGCATCGGCGCGTGGCCGCGCGGCACCATGTGCGTGCCCTCGGCGTCGAACGGCCCGTCGTTGCCGTCGTGCAGCCCGTCGAGGTCGAGGCAGACGACCTCGCCGCGATTGGTGAGCGTGTAGACCCGGTCCCCCTCCACGGTCGGCTCCGACGCGAAGCCCGCCTTGGGCCAGTCGAGGAAGCGGTCGTTCTCGTCGGCGGAGATCTTGGGGATCACGAACTGCCACACGAGACGGCCGTCGCGCTCGTCGAGGCACAGCAGCACCGCGCGATCACCCTCGTGCCGCGGGTCACGCGGCCGCTCGTTGTTCGTGCCGATCAGCACCCGGCCGTTCGCGATGATCGGGCTGGCGTAGCTCTCGGACCCGAGGTCGGCGACCCACTTCACGTTCTCGCCCGTCTCCGGGTCGAACGACGCCGGCAGCCCGCGCTCGGCCGACACCATGTTCCGCGAAAACGCCTGCCCGAACTGCGGCTGGTCCGCCGCGCGTGCGACCTCAGTCCCGGGAAGCAGAGGGGCGAAGGAAGCGACGAGGAGGGCGAAACGGAGTGTTGAGGTCATGCGGCGCGCCATGGTGGCGGATTCTAACCGCGCGCCGGCCGGCCCCGGTACCCGCCGCCTCAGCGTCGCGCGGCGGGCGGCCGACCGGAGCCGCGCGTGGCGCGGCAGAAAAAGGGACGCGTGCGGACGGCGCCGGCGTGTACAATGGGCGTGGCGGCGGCCGTCGGGCCGCCCGCCGAACCCTCTCGGCCGGGCGGCGGAGACGTCGAGCGTGCGGACACGATCGAACGAACATCGCGGGCGGCGCGACGGGTTCACGCTCGTCGAGCTGCTCGTCGTCATCGGGATCATCGCGCTGCTGATCGCGATGCTGCTCCCCGTCCTGTCGCGCGCCCGCGAACGCGGCAACCAGATCAAGTCCCTGAGCAACCTCCGCCAGCTCGGCGTCGCGTTCACCATGTACCAGAACGACAACCGGGGCTATTACCCCTACGGCGCGGCGCTGTACCCGCAGTTCGAGGGGGATTGGATCTGGTGGCAACCGAGCGGGCGCGGCGCGGCGGGCGACGTGCGGAACTCGCCGATCGTGCGGTACCTCGGGGCGTTCAACCCCGACGCGCTGCGGTGCCCGTCGGACGACGTGGACCAGCACGTCCCCGCCCCCGGGTTCGAGCGCTACCTCTACAGTTACTCGATCACCACCTACTTCATCTCGAACCGCAGCCACAACCTCCTGCGCACCAAGTACCCGCCGCCCAAGGCCGGGCGGGTGGTCAACCCGTCGACGAAGATCGTGCTCGTCGACGAGGACGAGTTCCGCGTCAACGACGGCCTGTTCATGGCCCTAGTCGAAGACCGCCCCGGTTGGGAGATGGACGAGGGGCCGAACGACCTGCTCGGCATCCGCCACGACCGCCCGCGCGTCGAGCCCGACCCGACGCTCCGGCCGATGTCGCTGGTCCTGTCGAACCGCGACCACCGGGGCAACGTGGGGTTCGCCGACGGGCACGCCGACTACGTCACCCGCGCGTTCGCGCACGACGTCGCGCACCTCCACCCGTACTTCAACGAGTGACGCGCCCCCCCGCGACGAGGAGTCGCCAAGCCCCGGCGGCGGGCGTGGAAGCTCGCGGCGATCTGCTAGAATTCCGAGAGGTGTCTGATTCGCGTGCTACCCCGCTCGCCGGGCGCACGTTGAAGTGATGCTCGCGCGCGGGAGGTCCATGCTCCACCGGGATCGGATTCGGGTAGGCCTGACGTTGCTCGGGCTCGTCGCGTTCTGCACCGGCGCGAAGCGGCCGGCGGAGGGGGTCGACACGGACTACGGGCCGTTCCTCACCGGGTCGCTCGACCGGGACAAGGCCGTCAGCAAGCGGTACTCGAACGAGAGCCGCGAGCAACTCGGCCCGCGCAACACGAACGGCCTGGCAACGAAGGCGATCTGCGTCGACCTCGGCGGCAGCGGCGGCGGCGGCGGCGCGACGGTCGCGTTCGACACCGACCTTCTGCGATACGCCGCGGGGTGGACCGGGGGGTTCGTCGACCTGACGGACACGCACCTGACGAGCGGCAAGGGGTCGGTCCCGATGACGCCGGGCGGCCCGCTCGCGTTCACCACGCCCGCCCTGACGGGTTGGTCGATGAACGGCACGTTCGCCGACCCCCGCCCGCGGCCGTTCGGGCCGCTGCCCAAATCGGTCGCGCACTACAAGGGGCTCTACCGGCACGGGCGGAAGGTCGTCTTCCGATACACGGTCGGCGACGTCGACGTGCTGGACATGCCCGGCCCGCCCGCCACGCCCGGCGTCGGCGGGTTTACCCGCACGCTGCGCGTCGGCCCGTCGGAGGACCCGCTGTCGGTCCTACTGTCCGCCGACGACGGCACGCTCGCCGTTCGCGTGGTGCAAGGCGCATCGACGGTCCGAGCGACGATCGCGAGAGCGGACGGCCAGGTCGTGCTGACCGTGCCGCCGCGCGACGCGGCGCTGACGTGCAAGGTGGTCATGCGGCGCGGCAGCGGCGCCGACGAGGCGGCCGCCGTGACTGTCGCGGGCGAGGTGGAGGACCTCGAATCACTCGTCCGGGGTGGCCCGCCGCTCTGGCCGCAAACGGTCGTCACCAAGGGCGTCCTCGGCGCGGACGACAAGCCGTACACGGTCGACACCCTCACCCTCCCCTTCGAGAACCCGACGAACACCTGGATGCGGCCGGGCGGGTTCGACTTCTTCGCCGACGGGCGCGTAGCGATGTGCACGATCGGCGGCGACGTGTGGGTCTGCTCCGGCATCGACGCGAAACTCGATCAGCTGACGTGGCGCCGCCACGCCGCCGGGCTGTACGAGCCGCTCGGGCTGCGGATCGTCGACGACGTCGTCTACGTCACCGGCCGCGACCAGATCACGCGCCTGCACGACCTCAACGCCGACGGCGAGGCGGACTTCTACGAGAACTTCAACAACGACACGCCTACTTCCGCCAATTACCACGCATTCGCGTTTGACCTTCAGACCGACGCGGCCGGCAACTTCTACTACGGCCGGGCCGGCCATCGTCTCGACGCGAAGCTGCCCGGGCAAGGCTCGATCCTGCGCGTGAGCAAGGACGGCTCGACGAGCGAGGTGTTCGCCGCCGGCTTCCGCGCGCCCAATGGTCTAGGCATCGGCCCCGGCGGCGAGATCACCGCGAGCGACAACCAGGGCAACTGGATGCCCGCCAGCAAGATCAACCTCGTCAGGCAAGGCGGCTTCTACGGCTACATGCCCCACGTTAGCGCCGCCGGCGGCCCGCGCCGCACCGACTTCGACCCGCCGCTCTGCTGGATCCCGATGAGCCTCGACAACTCCGGCGGCTCGCAGGTGTGGGCCGGCCCTAAATGGGGTCCCCTCTCCGGCCGCATGCTCCACACGTCCTACGGCCGCGCCTCGGTCATGCTCGTGATGGCGCAGGAGGTTGAAGGCGTCACCCAAGGCGGCGTCGTCGCCCTGCCGTTCCGCTTCGACTCCGGCGTGATGCGCGGCCGCGTCAGCCCGGCCGACGGCCAACTCTACCTCTGCGGCCAACGAGGCTGGCAAACCGCCGGCACCCGCGACGGCACCCTCACCCGCGTCCGCCACACCGGTAAGCCGCTGCACATGGTGACCGGTTTCCGCGTCGTCCCCGGCGGTCTGGAACTCTCCTTCAGCCAACCGCTCGACCCCGAGACCGCCAACGACCCCGAAAGCTTCGGCGTCGAGCAGTGGAACTACCTCTGGTCCAAGGAATACGGCTCCGACGACTACTCCGTCGCCGACCCGACGAAGAAGGGACGAGACCCGGTGGAGGTGGAGTCCGCGAAACTGCTGCCGGACGGCAAGACGGTGTTCCTGGCGATCCCGAAGATCCAGCCCGTGATGCAGATGCGCGTGCAGGTGGACGTCGACGCGCAGGACGGGGAGACGATTCAGAACGACGTGTACCTGACGATCCACAAGGTGCCGGTGCGTTAAAATCGTCTGCGGGTGCTGACCCAGCCGAGCCACCGTCGCTGATCTCTCACCTCACCTCGGGTTGCCGCGCTTCCTCACTGCCCTCGTAGACCGCAAGTTCCTCGTGCAGGCGCGCGATCATCTTGCGGACGCCGGCCTTGGTGAACCCTTTCGAACCGGCGGGGTGCGCCTGCTGTAGCCGGTTGAGGCGCTCCTCCATCAAGCGCAGTTCTTCTTGCGCCTTCTGGTAGTCGGTGGCGTTTGCGATCATAGTTCCACTTCGACGAGGCCCTTGCGGCGGCTGAAGAACGCGACCCACTCGTCCCAATCGGTGTCGTCCTCGGCCGCGAAGATCTCCTCCGGGCGACGGGTGAGGACACCGGAAGAAGGACGACCGCATCCACGTCGTTAGGGCGCGGCGCATCGGTGACGAAACTGCCATCGATCAGGAGGCGGCGTGCCGTCACGAGCCTCGACAATTCGATCCAACGCCGGAGGCGGAGCGCCAGCCGTCTGCGCTGCGCGCCGGTGCCTCCGAACCGGAACGTGACTTCCCCTTCGGATGAAAGGTGCACACCCTTGGGTAGATAGCCGTCCGGCCGGAACGGGGGAATCATTCGCCCACGAATATACCACGACAGGTCGGGCGGCGGGCTTTGAGCAATGTGGTTATTGGTTACGAAGTTCACTGCGGGGCCGCGGGCGGCGAGGTCTTGCGGAAGATCATCGGCACGAAGTCCAGGTCGCTCGCCTCGCGGACGGCGAGGCCGATCTGGAATTCCATCACGTCGAGGGGGACGGGGCTCTGGTAGTCGCTCAGCACGTCCTTCAGGGCGTCGAGGGGGGATTTCTGTTCGGCCTTCACGAGGCGGTAGATCTTCACCGACAGCGTTTCGGCGGCGCCGGGGGTGAGCAGGAGGGGGAGGGTCTCTTTCACCTGCTCGAACGTGTCGTCGGGGAGGTCGACGCCGCGTTTCTTGCTCAGAGCCTTGATGAGGCCGAACGATTCCTCGGGCGTGGTGGTGGGGAAGAGCGGGATCTTCACGTCGATGCGGCCGGGGCGCTTGAGGTCGACCTCGATGAGGTCGGGGCGGCTGCTGGCGAGGATCCAGACGATCTTGCCGCGGTTGCGCGTATCGCTCATCTGCTCGGCCATCATCCCGTAGACGCGGCCGGAGACGCCGCTGTCGTTCGGGCCGACGTCGCGGCGGCCCAGCGCCTGGTCGGCCTCGTCGACGAACACGAAGCAGCGGCCGATCGCGGCGAGCAGGCGGAAGATCTTCTCGAGGTTGCTCTCGGTGCTGCCGACCCACTTGTCGCGGAAGTTCTTCAATTTCACGACCGGCACGCCCGCCTCGCCGGCGAGGCACTCGACCATGTAGGTCTTGCCGGTGCCGACCGGGCCGCACAGGAGGTAGCCCATCGGCATCGCCTGCAGGTCGTTCTGCCGCCAGAGCGCGAAGTCCTGGCGGAGCCACTTCTTCACGTACTCCTGACCGTGCAGGTCGTCGAGCGTCTTGCGCGGCTCGACGAACTCGATCAGCCCGTTGGCGTCGCGCTCGATGAGTTGCTTCTTGAGGGCCGCAACGTCGCGGCCGGTGATCTTCTGAGCGCGGTACTGGCGGGTCTTCAGCAGGCTCTCGACCGAGCCGAGCGTCGCGCCGGACAACTGCTCGGCGAGGTTCGGGAAGTCGTTGGCGAAGTCGGCCAGCGCCACCCGGCTCTCCGGCTCGAGCAGGCGGAACGCCGCTTCGAGGTCGGCCGGCGTCGGCAGCGGCACCTTCACCTGCGACGCGCGGGTGTTGTTGACGAGCAGCGGGTGCAAATCGTTGAGGTTCTCCGACACGAGGAACGTCGCCAGCGTGTGCCCGGCCAGCAGCGTGTCGGCCGACCACTCGCGCATCAGCAGCGCCAGCGCGTTGAGGTCGTAGCTGAGGGCCCCCTGCACGGCCGGCGCGACGAGGTGGGCGGAATTGATCACGCACCCGACCTGCAACCGCTCGCGGCCGAGGCGGGCGAGGTTCGCGCCGTAGCGGAAGTAGTGGGTGAGGAACTCGACCGCGTGCCGCGGGGCCTTCGGCAGCGGGTCCCCCTCCTTGTAGCCGGGCCACTTGGTGAAGAACTGCCCGCCCTTCTCGATGCGCACGCCGTTGCCGAGGTCGTAGCTCAGCACGACGTCGAACCGCGGCATGAGCACGTCGACGAGGAACTGCTGCAGGTTCCCCAGCGCCGCCTTCCCGCCGCCGAGCGGCAGGATGAGCCGGTCGTGGACGTTGCCGTGGAGGATGAACTGGTTGACCGCGTTCGCCTCGTAAAGCGTCACGAGATCGGCGGCCCACGCGGGGAGCGGGGCCGATGTCGCCGGTGTGGTCGGGGTGGCGGTTTGTGTCATGGTTTTCTCCCTCGCCCCTGTACTCAGGGGAGAGGGTGGGGGTGAGGGGCCTCACGCGACGGTCGTGGAGCTGGAACGTCGCTCGCACTCGCTCAGAAGCAATTCGAGCACCGCATCGAGGTGATCAAAGACGTCGGCGTTCGGGAACCGGACGACCGCGTGACCATGCTCATTCAACCATTTCGTCCGGTCTTCGTCGTACGCTGCGCGATTGGCGTGGGAGTCGCCATCGAGTTCGACGATAAGTCTACACGACGCGCAGTAGAAGTCTGCGATGAACGGCCCAACGGCGAGCTGCCGGCGGAACTTGTAGCCATTCAGCCGGCGGTCGCGCAGGCAGAACCACAGGATCTGCTCGGCCGGGGCAGACTCACGCCGCATCGCGCGGGCCCGTGCGATAATCACGTCGTTCACGCGGTGCAGCCGGTGAAGCATAGTGATCCTCCGGTCCCCCCTCTCCCCTGTACTCTGGGGAGTGGGTTTGGGTGTGGGGATCTCGCGGCGGGCGAGGAAGAAGTGGCCGAATCCTCCGCGAAGAGAGTACGGCCACATTCTTTCCTGTCAGCGGCGAGATCCACACACCCCAGCCCTCACCCCTGAGTACAGGGGAGAGGGTCCTGTCAGCGGGGAGATCCCCTCACCCCTGCCCTCTCCCCTGAGTACTGGGGAGTGGGGGTGAAAGCAGTTCCCTCTACGGGCGCGCGCCCTGCCCGCCCTACTGCGACACCGGCCCCATCGACTTCGTCGCCGTGGCGCCCTCGGCTTCCGGCGCCGCCGGGGTGGCGGCGCCGGGGAGGGCGATGCCTTCCTTGGCGGCGAAGTCGGCCAGGGCCTGCTCGGCCAGGGCGTTCTGTTCGGATTCCTTCATCTGGACGCCGCTCATGTCGATCGAGTCCTTCGCGACGCGGGCGCGGCCGGCGGCCTTCTCGCGTTCCTCCTCGACCATCGTGTGCAGGCGATCGAGCGTGTCGCCCGCCCCGCCGATCTGGCTGATCATGCCGCTGGCCATCTCGCTCAGCTCGGCCGTCGCCCGCTTCACCTTCAGGTCGCTGAGGCTGAATCGCAGCTTGTCGATCTTGTCCTTGGCGGCCTTGATCGACACGTCGCGCGCGCGGATCAGGTCCTTGTAGGTCTTGTCCGCCTGCTCGGCCTGGGCGCGGTTCTCGGCGAGCTCGCGGCTCACCGTCTGGAGCTGCAGCGCGACCTGGCCGGCGAGATCCTTGTTGCCGGCACGGAGGTTGGCGGTCGTGCGGGCGCGAAGCTCCTGCTCCTGCGCCTCGAGCCGCTTGACCTGCCCGATCAGCCGCTCGGCCAGGCCGGCGTGGGCGGCGAGGCCCTGGTTGTACTGGGCGATCTGGGCGCGGAGGTTTTCCCGCTCGACCTCGAGCAGGGCCTCGGGGTTGCGCTTCTCGATGCCGGAGACGAACAGGCTGAGGAAGCCGCGGAAGAGGTTGGCGAGACGGCTGAACATGGAAGGGCTCCTTGCGGAAGTTGTTGACGAGGCGGGCGTGCGAACCGGTCGCCACGATCATCGGGGGCGTTCTCGTTCGCCCCGGCGCCTGCGGGGCGGCCGCGGAACGGGCGGCGGGGTCGCGGGCGCTGATTTAATCCCGTTCAGCTAGTGAGATACGCCCCCGCGGCCGAAGTCGCAACTGACAACCGCCGCCGGGGCCACCGGGTGGCGCCTCGGGCGATCCCTGATCCCCGGTGCCGCGGCAGGTGCCCGGGCGTCGCGCGGCGCGGCGGCCCCCGCGCGTCCGCACGTCCTGACGCCCGCCGGCGCAGAAGTTACAATCCGCCGCGCCGGCGTCCGGTAACCGCGCCGAACCCCGTTAAACTCCGAACAAAATTTGAAATCCGCCCGCCGACCCGGCATCATGTCGGCCGACTTTCGCCACCTTTTCATTTCGTTCCGACAGGCCGAGGAGACCAAGATGACAGACGTACCGCTTTCGGGAGCCGTGAGCTACGAGCGCGACGACACGGGCGGCGACGCCGGCGGCAGCGACATGACGCTGTTCTGGGGCTGCTTCATCGCGCTGATCACGACCGCGTTCGCGTTCATCAGCCGCATGTTCCTGCTCCCGACGTGGGCCGCCGAGTTCGGCCTCGACCCCGCGCAGGTCGGCCGCCTGGCCGGCATCGGCATCTGGCCGTTCGCGGTGTCGATCATCGGGTTCTCGCTGATCATCGACCGCATCGGCTACAAGACCGCGATGGTCATCTCGTTCGTCGGGTACGCGATCTGGTGCGTGATGGGCGTCAGCGCGTACTACGTCTCGCAGAACGGGAACAAGGACGGCGCGTTCGCCCTGCTCTACTGGGGTTCGCTGATCCTCGGCCTCTCCAACGGCACGGTCGAGGCGTACATCAACCCGGTCGTGGCGACGATGTTCAGCCGCGAGAAGACCAAGTGGCTCAACATCCTGCACGCGGGTTGGCCGGGCGGGCTGGTGCTGGCCGGCCTGATCACGATCGGGATCGACCGCTTCGCCCCCGCCACCCCGTGGAGCGTGAAGCTCGGCGTGATCGCGCTGCCGGCGGTGGTCTTCTTCCTGATGCTCATCCCGCGCCGCTTCCCGGTGCAGGAGCGCGTCGCCGCGGGCGTCTCCTACCGGGAGATGCTGGCCGAGTTCGGGATCATGGGCGCGCTCGTCGTCGGCTTCCTGATCGTCCTGCAGCTGATGGACTTCTTCTCCAACGGCGGCACCGCGCCGCTGTCGCCGGTCTTGCGGTGGCTGTTCATCGGCATCGGCCTGGTGATCGTCGCCGGGTTCGCCGCCTACACGAAGTCGCTCGGCCGCGGGTTCATGTTCTTCATGATCCTGATCATGATCCCGCTGGCGACCACCGAGATCGGCACCGACGGCTGGATCACCGGCATCATGGAGAAGGCGCTGCACGGCTTCCACGCGGGCTGGGTGCTGGTCTACACGTCGGCGATCATGCTGGTCCTGCGGTTCTTCGCGGGGCCGATCATCCACTCGCTCTCGCCTCTGGGGCTGCTGGCCGGCTCGGCCGTCCTGGCGATCGTGGGCCTGGTGATGCTCTCGGGCGCGCAGGGCATCGCCATGCTGTTCGTCGCGGCGACGCTCTACGGCTTCGGCAAGACGTTCTTCTGGCCGACGATGCTCGGCGTCGTCTCCGACCAGACGCCGCGCGGCGGCGCGCTGACGCTCAACGCGCTGGGCGGCATCGGCATGCTGGCGGTCGGCGTGCTGGGGTTCCCGTACATCGGGACGCTGCAGGCCGACAAGAAGATCGACATGATCGCCGCCGCCCCCGCCGCCCAGTCGGCCCCGGGGCTCGTGCAGGACGGCACGCTGTCGCCGACGGTCCTGGACGAGAAGAAGGTGTACGAGATCATCCCGTACAAGACCGTGAACGACCAGAAGCTCGCCGCCGCCACCGCGGCGCTGGCGCCGGAGCAGAAGCAGCAGATCGATGACGCCGCCGCCGGCAGCGCCCAGCGCGCGCTGCGGAACATGGCGGTCTTCCCGGCGATCATGCTCGTCGGGTCCATCATCCTGATCGTCTACTTCCGCTCGCGCGGCGGGTACCGCGCCCAAGTGCTCACCGGCCACGCAGCCGAGGACGAGAAGTTCACCGGCGGCGTCGAGGCCGCGGTTCGGTACTGTCCGCGGCCGGGCTCGCGTCCCGGCACGACGCTCAAACGAAGACTGCCCTCGGGCGCTTGCCCCGGGGCCGTCTTCGTTTGCAGCCGGCTGGCCGACGTACTCGATCACCGCGGACGCTGGCCCTCGGGATTCCCGGTGAGACCGATCGCACCGCGTGCTCTTTACCGGTGTTCTGGCGGACGGCCTCGAATCCTTGCGCGTACCCCAGCGCGTGCACGAACTCCTCCGGCCGCCGCAGTCGCACGGTGAACCGCCCGTCCTTACCGTCCGGGCGCTCGAAGTCGACGATCACGTCGCGGCCCGCCTGATGGACCCCGCGGAGCCGGTCACGCGGGATGCGCTGCTCCAGGTCGTACCACTTCAGCACGACGGCGAACGGGAACGGCGACGTCACCCACAGTTCGCCCGGCGTCACGACGATGCTCAGGCAGTTGCTCGCCGCCCCCCACCAATAGTTGCGCGGCAGCAGCGAATGCCCGCTCGCCCAATTCTCCTCGAACAGCACTTCGATCGACGCGCGAGGGGGAAAAGGCGGGTTCCGGCGACGGCGCCACCAGTGCCAGCCGAAGAAACCGACTGCCCAGAGGCCGGACACGAGGGTCAGCCAGGTGTGCAGCGCGGGGCTGATGTCAGCCAGCAATCTTCCTTCGTTCATGACGTGAAACGGGCGGCGCCGGTCCGGCGCCGCCCGTCCTTTTTAACGTCGCTCGGCCGATGTCGGCGTCACTTCAGGATGCCCTTCAGGAACGCCAGCCCGTCGCTGGCGAGGCGGTCCTGCGTCGGGGCGAGCTGGCGCCAGATGGCGGCGGCGCCGGCGATGCTCTTGGTCTCGGAGGTGAACGACTCGATCACGGCGTCGCCGGTGTAGTTGATCGACTTCAGGGCCGGGCCCACGCTCTCCCAGTCGACGTTCCGGCCGCTGCCGGGCGTGCCGCGGTCGTTCTCGCAGGCGTGGAAGTGGAACAACCGGTCGCCGGCCAGCTTGATCGCGTCGCCGCTGTTCTTCTCCTCGATGTTCATGTGGAACGTGTCGAGGTGGAAGCCGACGTTCTTCAGCCCGACCGCGTCGATCAGGCGCTTGCACTGCTCGGCGGTGTTGATGAGGTCCGTCTCGAAGCGGTTGAGCGGCTCGACCGCGACCCGCACTCCATGGTCCGCGGCCCGCTTGCCCGCCTCGGTGATGCCCTTCACGGCCAAATCGAACTCGCGCTGCTTCTGGTCGGCCGGCACGTGCCGCCGCTTGCCGACGGCCGAGTAGTGCGGCCCGGCCAGCACCTTGCCGCCGGCGGCGGCGGTGATCTTGATCGCCTTGGTAATGTAATCGAGGCTGTTGTCGCGGACGCTCTGGTCCTCGTGCGTCAGGTCACGGTCGGGGCCGTACGCGCCGCAGACGATCACCCGCAGGCCGGTCTGTTCGAGCTTCGCCTTGAGCTTGGCCGGATCGACGTGCGCGGGGTCCTCTAGGCCGAACTCGAAGGAGTCGAACCCCATCTGCTTCGCCTTGTCGAGCAGGCCCAGGCCGTTGGGGCCGTCCTGCGTCGTGAAGGGGGACGTCCAGATCCACGCGTTGACGCCGATGCCGATCGCCATGTCCGTTTCTCCTTCGCTTGCGAAATGTGCGGGTAAACCGAGTGCGGTTAAGTTAGCGACGGGCTGCGGGCAAGTCACGCCGGCGGGCCGACCGACGCGCGATGGTGAACTGTCGCCACTGTCCACGTTGCGCGAGGCGGGCCGCGCTCCGGGATATGATCGCCGATGTGATTGACGCTGAATCTTCGCCCACAACCTACGCGCTGGCGCGTGCGCTAGGCATCGAGAGACTGAGGGCGGGAAAGCACATCATCCGAAACGAGCGGCGGGTGCGGACCGGCGAACTTTTCGTGGACCTCGATCTGGTGGGCCCACGTGCGCCCCAGCTTCGATCCCGCCGCTCTGGTGGCCGTGATGACGACGGGCGGCTGGACCTTCCGCGGCACCACCACGGTGGCCGGGATGACCGCCGCCTTTGCCGCGAACGGCGAAGTTGTCACCCTCGGAAACTTACCGGCCGACCCCGTGGCTGAGGTGCTTCGGGCGTTTAACCTCTTCGCCCGCAGCGGCCACGACGCGCTCGACGGCATCGGCTACATCTTGTCGTGCGACACGGGCGACACGAGGAGCGAGCTGCACTTCGCGAACCCGACGCTTCCGCACCTGATCGCGCTGGAACGCGGGATGTACTTCATCGCCCGCCACATAGCCGGCACCGCGAGCAACGGGCCCCTACTCGACTACCTCCGCATCTGGGAACGTTACCGCTCCCCCAGGCTTTGACGCGGCGGCTGCGCCGCGTACGGGCTACGGGCCGCCCTACTGCGGGCCCTGCAGCGTCGCGAGGTAGGCGACGAGGTCGACCAGTTCCTGCTTCGTCATCGTGCCGGCCAGGCCCTCGGGCATGAGCGAGAGCTTCTGCATCACCTTGCGGTCGACGTTCTCCACCGGGATGTCGTGGTACTTGCCGGCCGTGTCCTTGATCGTGAGTTGCTCGGGCGTCTCGCTCTCGAGCAGGCCGCTGACGACGTCGCCCTTCTTCGTGCGGACGACCCAGTTCTCGTAGTGCATGAGGATGCCCGCGTTGGGCAGGAGGATCGCCTCGAACAGTTGAGGCTTGGTCAGCTTCTGCCCGACCGTCGTCAGCGGCGGGCCGATCATCTGCCCCTCGGTGCCGACCTGGTGGCACGTGATGCAGTTGGCCGCCTTCTGGTTGCGGTAGACGGCAGCCCCGCGGGCGGGATCACCCGGCAGGGCCGCGAGGGCGTCGAGCGACGGGAGGGTCTCGCCGTCCTTCGTCTTCTGCCCGATCGCGTCGGCGGGGTTGGCGCCGGACGACGTCGCGCCGGTCCTGCCCGCGCCGGCGCCGGCCGAGGCGGCGGGCGCCTGCTGGAAATCGGTGGCGAAGGTGACGGGCTGCTTCGCGGTCACGCCGGCCGTCACGCCGCCGCTGCCGTCGCCCTGCCGCAGCTTGATCAGCAGGAGGTTGGGGCCCTTCTTCAGCGACACGTCGACCACATCCTGCGGGTACGCGATCGCGCGCGAGCCGTCGATCTCGTACACCTGCTTGCCGTTGAGCCACACGCGCACGCCGTCGTCGGAGCCGAGGACGAGCTTGGCTTTCTGCTCGGCGGGCGAGGTGACGGTCGTGGCGAAGTAGCCGACGACGTTCACGCCGCGCGAGCCGCGGTCGGTGCAGTACTTGGCGAAGTCCACGCCGGGGACGGTGCCGTCGACCTCGTCGAGGCGGTCAATCTTCTCCCACTTGATCGCCTTGCCGCCGACGCCCTTGAACGCGGCGGCGGGGTCGAGGCGGCCGGGGGCGGCGTCGGGACCGTAGTTGTGGGCGAGCGGGTTTTTGTCGCGGCCGGCGGCGTCGAACGGGCCCAGCGCGAGCCAGCTTTGGACGAGTTGCGAATCGGTCGGCGCCGACGCGGCCGACGACTCGGGCCCCTCCCGCTTCAGCCGCCAGGTGAGGTTGTTCGCCACCTCGGCGTCGCCAGCGTTCTTGCCGTCCTTTTTCCAGGCGGCGAGCAGTTGCTCCTCCTTGTCGGTGGCGCCGATGCCGATCGCCTCGAGGTACCAGCGGTCCTTGCCGTCGTAGCGATCGGCGAGCTTCACGAGGACGGGCACGGCCCGCTCGGCCGGCTCGTAGTTCATCGCGACCGCGATCTCGCGGAGCACGCCGGGCGACGCGTCACCGATCATCTTGTCGGCGACGGCAACCATGTCCTGCTTCGTCATCCGCGCGGCGCGGAGGCCGGCGATGCGGATGTTCTCGTCCTTGTCCGCCAGGGCCTGCTGCACGCTCGCCGCGCCGGCGGGCGTGCGGGCGAGCAGCCACAACGCGCGGGCGCGGAGGCGCGGGTTGGGGTCGTTCTTGAACATCTCGCTCAGCGGCGCGACGGCCTGCGGGTCGGCGGCGAGCCTCTGGTAGGCGAGGTACCGGACGGCGAGGTTCGGCGACTTCAGCGCCTCGATCGCGCCGGCGGCGGAGGCGAAGTCGTGCGCGGGCCGCGTCGCCTTGTGCCCCTTGGGCGCCAGGCGGTAGACGCGGCCGCGCAGGCCGCCTTGGTCGGGCTTGTCGCCGGTCGCGTGGCCGCCGACGCCGGGGTCGTACCAGTCGGCGATGAAGACCGACCCGTCCGGGGCGACGCAGACGTCGGCCGGGCCGAACCAGCGATCCTCCCCCATAACGACCTCGATCGTCTCGGCCGCGTACCCCGCGCCGGCCGCGCCGGCGGACGGGGCCTTGTCGAGGTCCGTCAGCCCGCTCGGCGTCTGGGCGCTGGGTGTGGGCCGGTAGGCGCGCACGACGTTGGGCCCGGGGTCGCAATGGATGACGGTGTTGCGGAAGCGCTCGGGGAGCAGGTCGCCCTCGTAGGCGACGATGCCCGTCGGCGACCCCATCCCGGTGTGGAGCATGTTCGGCACGACGCCCGGCCAGCGCTGGTGCCAGTGCGCCTCCTGCTTCGTCTGCCCGGGGATCGCGCCCTGGTCGCGGCCCCAGTTGTTGCCCGTCGGGCCCTTGAAGCCGTAGTTGCCTCCCTCCATCACGAAGTTGATGCGGGCGGACTGGTTGCCGTCGTCGTCGTTGTCGCTTTGCCAGACGGTGCCGAAACTGTCGACCGTCAGCTCGTAGTTGTTGCGGAAGTTGTGGCCGAGCGTCTCGAAGCCGGTGCCGTCGGGGTTGAAGCGGAACGCCATGCCGTCGGTGTAGCCGAGCACGCCCTTCTCGCGCTTGCCGCCGCGCCACAGGTCGCCGCGGGCGACGCTCGAGCCCAGCGTGTCGACGACGGGCTTGCCGTCGGCGCCGCTGATCGTGCCCTTGCACCCGTCGTTGCCGGCGTTGAAGTAGAAGCGGCCGTCGGGGCCGAAGACCATCGCGTGCACGCCGTGGTCGTGGTTCTCGCCGGTGAAGCCGGTGAACACGACCTGCGGCGCGCCGACCGGCTTGTCGCCGCTGGCGTCGATCGTGAAGACCAGCACGTTGGGCGACTGCGAGACGAACAGCTTGTCGCCCACCTTGCAGATGCCCAACGGCGCGAACAGCGACGGGTGCTGGTAGAACGTCTTGCTGCTGTCGGCCTTGCCGTCGAGGTCCGTGTCCTCGAGGATCACGATGCGGTCCCCCTCGGGGCGCGTCTTGGACCCGCGGTAGTTGGCCGCCTCGGTGATCCAGATCCGGCCGCGCTCGTCGATGTCCATGTTCGTCGGGTTGACGAGGGCCGGCTCGGTGGCCCAGGTCGTGACCTCCAGCCCGTCGGCGACCTTCAGCGACGACAGCGTCTCGTCCGGCGCCTTCTGCGCGCGCGCCGCCGCGCCGCACGCCGCCGTCACCACCGCCGCGACCGCCAGCCCGCGGAGGGCCCGCCCGCCACGTCGTTCACGATTGATCATCCGGCTTTCTCCGCTCGTTTGTTGGATATGAGGATTCGGCTCCGTCCGAATTCCGAAACCCTACCGGCCGCCCCGCGGCAAGTCCATCGGTCGCGAGACCGCGTTCAAAGCAACCGCGGAGATGCGGAGACGCAGCAGTCAGAGAGAGGTCGATTCGAGGCGTGCGAAGGAAGGGAATTGAACCACGGAGCACACGGAGGGCATGGCGGAGGAGAATGAGCCACAGGTTCCACAGAAGAGGGGCGTGCGCGCTCATGCAGCTAAGTCGCTCTTCATCTTCATCTACGTCATGCGTGTAACCTTGCGATTCATTTCTCTCCTGCGTGCCCTCCGTGTGCTCCGTGGTGGGATTTCCTCACCTCCGCGTCGGCCTCCGCGTCTCCGCGGTCGCATCTAACCGCGCGGTCGTGACACCCGAGTTACCCGTCGCGGCCGGGGGTGTTTAATCCTGCGGCGTCGTCGGAGCGGGCGACGGGAAGGCGCATGCTCTCGCCGAGCGTGCCGCCGGCGCGGAGCAGGTTGAGGTAGGCGACCTTGCGCGCGAACCGCTCGCTCGTCAGTTGCAGTTCGGTCGAGAGCAGCGTGTCCTGCGCGGTGAGCAGATCGAGGTTGGTGGCCGTGCCGGCGTCGTACTCGCGTCGGGCGCGGACGAACGCGTCGCGGGCGGCCTGTTCCTGCACGGCGAGTTGCGCGAGGCGTTCGGTGCCGGTCGACAGCGCGCGGTACGCGAGCAGCACGTCCTGTTCGACCTGCCGGCCGGTCAGCGACTCGGCGAGGCGGGCCTGGCGGAGTTGCGACAGCGCGGCGCGGACGTCGGCGTGGATCTGGCCGCCGGAGAAGATCGGGACGTTCGCCAGCAGCAGCGCCTCCCAGTCGCCGTCGTCGGCGCGCGAGCCGGTGCGGACGAGGTAGTAGTCGAAGTCGAGCGTGACGCTCGGGTAGTACTGCCCGACCGCCGCCCGCACGCCCTCGGCGGCGGCCGCCGTGGCGGCGCGGGCGGCGGCGAGGTCCTGTCGGGCGGCGGCGGCGCGGGCGGCCCACTCCTCGGCCGGGGGGAGGTTCTCGGGCACGTCGTAGTCGTCGACGAGCGGGCAGTCGGCGACCCGCGCGTCGGTCAGGAACGCCAGGGTCGTGCGCCCGGTCCAGACGTCGCCCCGCGCCGCCAGCAGCGTGACGCGCGTCGCCGCGGCCTGGGCCGTCTGCTGGGCGACGTCCAGCGCCCGGCCGAACCCCGCCTGCTCGCGGGCGCGGGCGTTGCGCACGCGCTCCTCCTGAAGCCGGGCCGTGCTCTCCAGCACGTCGACGAGTTGCTCGGCGCCGATCACCTCGTAGTACACCTGCGCGACCTCGAGCAGCACGTCCTGCTGCAAGTCGAGGAGCAGCGCCTCGCGCTGGCGGATCGTCCGCCCGGCGCGGCGGAGGTTGGCCACGTCGCGGAAGCCGTTGAACAGGTTGGCGTTGGCGTTGACCGACGTCTCGAAGTACTCGTTTTCCTGCCCTCGCCCGCCGAACCCGCCGCCGTCGTTGCCGTCCGGGTCGTCGGGGTCGTCCGGGTCGGTCACGCCGCCGCCGCCGAACGAGGTATCGGTCTCCTGCTCGATGAAGTAGCGCGGCGCGAGGCTGACGGTCGGCTGGAACGCCGCGGCGGCGCGCTGCTTGTCGATCAGGGCCTGCAGGTAGTTCTCCCCCTCGATGGCCAGCCGCTCGTTGTGAAAGTTCGCCAACCGCAGCGCGGTGACCAGGTCGAGCGGAGCCTCCGGCGAGTAGGAGACGGTCGCGGGGTTGTCGCCGTCGAGGAGCCGGCGGTAAATGCCGACCTCTTCTTTTTCGTCGACCGAACAACCGATCCCGGCCCACGGGATAAACAACAGGGCGACCCGGAGGAGCACCGCGTGGCCGGCTGGTCGCACGGGGGCACATGCTGATCGCACTTGCACAACGGCCGGCTGCACCGGGGTAAATATCGCCCGCTGCGGCTGCGGGGCGGCTAAAATCGAGTTCGACGCTTTTCGGAAAGAGGGCATCTTGCGCGCAGTGGTCATTTCGTCGATTTCCAAGGACACGGACCGGACCGCGGGCCAGACGACAGCAGCGCCCGCCCGCCGGGGGCTTGCGATCTTATACCGCCCCGCCGCGCGGTTGCTGCTCGGCGGCGCGGGAATGTTGCTCGCCGGCCTCGCCGTCGCCGGGTGCGGCGACGAAAAGGGCGCGGCGGCCAAGGGCGGCGGCGCTAAGGATGGCGGCGGCGGCGGCGAGGCGGTTCAGGTGTCGCTCGTGGAGGCGGCGCGCCAGCCGGTGCAGCGGACGGTCGACGTCGTCGGCACGCTCTGGGGCGACGAGGACGTCAGCATCTCCAACAAGATCCCGGGCAAGGTGATCGCCGTCTACAAGGACGAGGGGGACCGCGTCGAGCCGGGCGACGTGCTGGCGCAGCTCCTCCGCAACGACTACGAGCTCGCGCGCAACTCCAAGGAGTCGGCCCTGCAGGAGACGCTGGCGCAGCTCGGCGTGAAGGAGGTGCCGCAGGGCGAGTTCGACCCGTCCGACCTGCCGGCCGTCCGCCGGGCGCGGTTGCAGGCCGAGAACGCGCGCGGCCGCTACGAGCGCGGCAAGCAGCTCCACGACCAGACGCCGCCGCTGCTGAGCCAGCAGGACTTCGCCGACCTCAAGACCGCGTTCGACGTCGCCCAGAGCGCCTATGACGTGGAATTGCTCACGGCCCGCGCGCTCTTGGCCGAGGCGCGCACGAAGCAGGCGGACCTGCGCATCGCCGAGCAGGCGCTGAAGGACACCACGATCCGCGCCCCGCGACCGATGGACGACACCGCCGCCGGGGACGGCGGCACCGGAGGTGCGGCCGCCGGTGAGGGCGGCCCGTCCACGGGCGCGGGTAACGCGGCGACCGCGGGCAACGCCACGACCGTAGCCGCCGGATCGACGGCCCCCGCGACGCGACCGACCGCGCCCGCCACGACCGCCCCGGCGGGCCAGCCGGAGGTCGGCAGCGGCACGTTCGCGGTGGCCGAGCGGCGGATCGAGGTCGGCGAGCTGCTCTCGGGGCTGACGCCGATGTTCCGCCTCGTCGACGACGACCCGCTGAAGCTCCGCGCGCTCGTCCCCGAACGGTTCGTGCCCGACGTGAAGGTCGGCCAGCGCGTCGCGATCTCGATCGAGGCGTACGGCGACCGCGTGTTCGACGGGCGCGTCGCGCGGGTGCGCCCGCAGATCGACCCGGCCAACCGCACGTTCCAGGTCGAAGTCATCGTCCCCAACGCCGCCCGCGAACTGCGGGCCGGCGCCTTCGCGCGGGCGAAGGTTGAGACGCGGACCGAGGATTCAGTCTTCGTCCCCGCCGCCGCGGTCGCCAGCTTCGCCGGCGTGAGCAAGGTCTTCACCGTGAAGGACGGCAAGGCCGTCGAGGTCCGCGTGCAACTCGGCCGCACGCGCGGCGGCGACGTGGAGGTGACCCAGGGCCTCAAGGGCGGGGAGCCGGTCGTCGCCACCGGCGCCGGCAAGCTCGCCACCGGCACGCCCGTCACCCTCAACGTCACCGAGGCCGCGGGGCGGGACGGATCGCCCCCGGCGAGATTCGCGATTCGCTCGCCGCGGCGAGTGCCGTAGGAGCCGACGTTTGTTTCGGTGCGCTGGAACCTCTGGTGTCACTTCAGGACCGGGCGGAGCGCTCCATTCCCGGCAAGAAGAATGGGCGAAAGCTCCGCCCGCGGCTAGCTCACCGGGTTCGCCCCGCCGCGGCAACGTCGGGCTACGCCGCTTGTCTTAGTAGCGCACGGAACGGCCCCACGCGTCCCGCTGTCCCTTGATCGGAGTCGCTTGTCGCCGGACGATAGAGGCATGATGCGCAAAACCACACTGCCGCCCGCTCCTCGCGGCCGTTCTTTTCAGCCACGTCGTTCGCCGCCGCCGCCGCCGACAATCCGTCTTCGCCGAAGTTCAGGAAGATCACGCTCAGCGAGCAGTTCTTCAGCGAGGGGGCTACCGTCGGGGACTTCAACAAGGACGGCTCGATCGCCGCCGGGCCGTTCTGGTACGAGGGGCCGGGACTTCAAGAAGCAGCACACGTTCTACGAGGGGAAGTGCCGGTCGACCCGAAGGGGTAATTTCCGGCCAACTTCGTGATGTACACGCACGACTTCAATCTCACGACGTGTGGGACGACATCCGCACGATCGGCTTCCCGGCCAAGCCACGATCTGGTACGAGAACCCGCAGGGGAAGGCCGGCCCGTGGCCGAAGCACGCCGCCCACCGACAACGAGTCGCCGACGTTCGGCGACCTCACCGGCGACGGCAAGCCGGAACTCATCTTCCACACCGCCGGCTTCCCCGGCTGGGCCGCGCCCGACGCGGGCAACCCGACGAGCGCCGGGACCCACAAGATCTTCGCCAAGCCCGACAGCCGCTTCCACAGTTCACCCATCATGCACCGCTACGCGACGTCATCAGTGGCGACGGCAAGCACGACCTGCTCGAAGCCCAGGGCTGGTGGGAACAACCCGCCAGCCTGGAGGGCGACCCGGCGTGGACGTTCCACAAGACCGACTTCGGCCGCGGCGGCGCGCAGATGTACGCCTACGACGTCGACGGCGACAAGGACAACGACGTGATCACGAGCATCGCCGCCCACGCGTTCGGCCTGTCGTGGTACGAGAACAAGGGCAAGGAGGGCGACGACGCGATCCGGTTCGAGCCGCACGTCATCCTCAGCGACAAGGCCGGCGAGAAGCCGCTCGGCGTGCAGTTCAGCCAGCATCCACGCGATCGATCTGTACGACATGAACGGCGACGGCCCGAAGGACTCCGTGACCGGCAGCCGCCACTGGGCCCACGCCCCCCGCCCTGACGGCGGCGGCGACCCCGAGAGCGGCGCGGCCCCGGTCCTCTACTGGTTCGAACTGAGTCGCGACGGCGGCAAGGGGCGCAGTTCGTCCCCCACCTCATCGACAGCGACTCCGGCGTCGGCACGCAGGTGATGGCCGCGGACCTCACCGGCGAGCGAAGAAGGTTGACGTCGTCGTCGGCAACAGTCAGTGGGGCACTGTGTTCATCCAGGAGGACGCGAATCGCGGACGCACCAGATCTGGGGCAGGTCTCTCTGTGACCCCGCCCCTCTTCTGTCTCGCCTCCGCGTCAGCCGGCCGCGTCTTATCCCCTCTCCCCCGTACTCAGGGGAGAGGGTTAGGGGTGAGGGGCGGCGTCAAAGGATGAAGGCCGAAGGATGAAGGGGATGAAAACATGAGAGGCGGATATCCGCTTCATCCTTCCGCCTTCATCCTTCATCCTTCGGTTCCGCCCCTCACCCCGCCCTCTCCCCTGAGTACCGGGCAGGGAGTAGTCGGCCCGCTCCACCACGACGCTACGCTTACCGGGCACACGCTCGGCGCGACGTGGAGGCCCGCGCGGCGGAGGAACAACTTTGAAGACAACGCAGACGAAGCCGTTAGACCTTTTGCTGCGGGACACCCTCTCCATCGCCGCCCTGCTCATATCCCTCGCATGATCGCCGCCGATACGCCGGCGGCGGACCACGACGCGCAGTCCGTCACCATAGTTCCCGGCTGAGGACCCCGCCGCCGTCCTAGCGCAACCTGGACATGGGTTGGGTGCTCTACGAGAACTACCCGATCGACCGTACCCGGCGGCAGCTCGACGCTCGTCATGCTGCCCGGCGAACTTCGACCGCGTCGACCACGTCGCGATCATGTTCACTTGGGCCGACGTCGAGCGGCAAGCGCGAGGGGCAGTACGACTTCACGCACGTCGACTTGGCCTATGACCACTGGCGAGCTGGCGGGAAGTCGATCTGGTTGCGGATGAGCACCCGAGATGCTCGACCAGGGGCCCACCTCGACCGGCGCGCGGCCGCTGGCCGTCCTCGACCGCATGCCGCCGAGGCGATGCAGACGCGGACGATGACGGGCACGCCCCGTACGTCGTGCCTGGACCCGCGCCACGCGTACTACCTCGAGCGACTCGAGAAAGCCGGCCGCCGTCGCGACGCACTCGGTAAGGACCGGCCGGTGACGCCTACGACGTGCGGGTTCGGGCGCCTGGGGCGAGTGGCACTCCGGGTTCCGCTACGGCAGTGTCGACGACCGCCGCGCCGCCCTCATCGGCATCATCGACCGCTACGCCGCCGCGTTCCCCCACCACGCGGTCGCGCTGAGCTACTGCACGACCCCGACGGCCCGCTGGAGTACTTCACCGGCTCCAAAGGCCGCTTCCATGGAAGCCGCCGCCGCACGCTACGACGAGTGGCTGCGCTACTCGGCGTTCGACCACGCGCTGACCAGCCGAACGTCACGTACCGCCGCGACGGCGTGGGGCGTGGTCTTCTCGAACCAGCCGCAAGTTCAACGAGCATCGCAGCCCACGGGCGCCGTGAAGCGCCGATGTCGTCCGAGTTCATCAGCAGCTACGCCGACGCGAATGGGCGGGTCGAAGCGTCCGCTGTTCGTCGACGACGCGCTGAGCCTCCACCCCATCCACATCAATCTGCTCGGCTGGCAAGGGCGCCGACGCGCTGCGCTCTCTCCGCGCACAGCCCTCGCTCATCGAGAAGGGGTTGCAGGAAATGGGGTACCGCCTCGTCCCGACGTTCATCACCTACCCCGCGACGCTGCGGCCCGGCAAGAAGTTCACCGTCAGGACCGAATGGGAGAACCGCGGCGTCGGCCGCGCGCTGGCGGACTACGCGCTCTCGCTCCGCC
Source organism: Phycisphaerae bacterium (assembly GCA_030448225.1). Next base: position 2,291 of record JAUJNJ010000041.1, on the reverse strand, counting down.
TCGTCGACGGTCGGGGCCGCACGGTCGCCGCGTGCGACGCGGGCCCGCTGGGGACGGACGAATGGCTGCGCGGCCGGCGATACCCGGCGGAAAACACCACCGCCTTTGACGGCGTGCCGGTCGGGGCGTACGAGTTGCGGTTCGCCGTCACCGACCCGCGCACCGGGACATCGATCGCGCTTCCGCTGGCCGGCCCGGCGCAAGACCGGTCGCACGCCGCGGGGGGCGTGACGGTGCGATGAGGGTGATGGGTGCTCCTTTGCCCGGCTCGTTTCCCCTCGCGGGTTCTTGAGGCGCGCGATGCGCTCCGATGCGTCTCGTTGTGAACGGTGCCGAGATGCGATCGGCGCGGACGATACCGGAGGCGTGAGGTGCGCTTGTGACGGAGCGGCATTTATCCTCGGCCCTTCGGGCCGGCCGCGAAACGGGGGGGGGTGGGAGCGTGTTCGGACCGCGGGTGCCGATCCCGCAGTTCGCGCAGGGTTGATCTCGTGCGCACCCGAACGGGCAATGATCGCGTTGACCCGTCGGAGCCTTCAAGCCGGAAGCACGACCCGATCACTTTCCGTCGTCGGTCCCGACCTGAGACGACCCGCCACCACCTCCGGGTGGGCGGCGGCGCGTGCTTCGCTGTGGGGTCGTCAAGCGATATACTCGGCCGTTCGGGTCCCGCGGGGGCCACGTCTCCAGCCAGCAGGGAAGCAAGCCGATGTCAGAGACCAACGATCGCGCCGCCGCCGCCGCCATCCCCGTCGCGGTCGTCGGCTGCGGCCGGATGGGCCGCCTGCACGCGCGCGTCTACTCGGAGATGCCGCAGGTGAAGCTCGTGGGCGTGTGCGACACGAACGGCGACGTCGCCGCCACCGTGGCCGACGAGTTCGGGTGCCGCTCGTTCACCTGCCCGCGCGAGCTGCTCGACGCGCTGGACGTCGGCGCGGCCACGATCGCGGTCCCGACCGTCCACCACGGCGACGCGGCCGAGCTGCTGCTGTCGCGCGGGGTGCCGTGCCTCGTCGAGAAGCCGCTGGCGCGCGACGTGACCGAGGCCCGGCGGATCGTGGAGGCGGCGCGAAAGTACAAGCTGCCGGTGCAGGTCGGGCACATCGAGCGGTTCAACCCGGCCATCCGGGCGATGGACCGCCTGGAGATGCAGGCGCAGTTCATCGAGGTGACGCGCATCAGCCCGATGACGTTCCGCAGCCTCGACGTCGGCGTCGTGCTCGACGTGATGATCCACGACATCGACATCGTCCTGAAGCTCGCGCAGTCGACGGTGGCGAAGATCGACGCGGTCGGCGTCAGCGTGATCGGCGACTGCGAGGACATCTGCAACGCCCGCCTCACGTTCGAGAACGGGTGCGTCGCCAACGTCACCGCGTCGCGCCTGGCGCTCAAGACCGAGCGCCGCCTGCGCGTGTTCAGCCGCGATGCGTACGTCTCGCTCGACTACCAGAAGCGGTACGGGATCGTCGCCCGGCGGACCGGCAACGTCGACGCGATCCGCGACACGGTCGCCAAGATCCGCGCCGGCGAGATCCGCGACATGTCCGAACTGAAGTACCAGGACATCGTGTCGGTCGAGGACCTGCAGATCAACGACACCGAGCCGCTGCGGGCGGAGTTGGAAAGCTTCATCCGCTGCGTCCGCGACGGCACCCGCCCCGAGGTCAGCGCCGAGGACGGCCTGGCGGCGGTGGAGGTCGCCACGCAGATCGTCGCCGTGATGGGGCAGCGGGCGCTGTAGTTCCAACCTGATTTTGTTTTGCACGAGCACGGGCCAGGGCCGCGTGCCGAGCCTTGCCCCCGTCATCTTCTGCGCTAATCCGGGCCGCTGCGACGCACTCGTGCGGATGAGTTGTGCTCTCCCTCTCCCCAGTACGCTGGGGAGAGGGCAGGGGAGAGGGGTTCGCGCTACCAGCGTGTCACGCGCCGGGGCGCCCTTCGCGAGCGCCGCTATCCCCGCCCTATCCGCGGAGTACCGACGAGAGGAGATCGAGCCGACCCGGGCCGATCAGTGACGATCAGTGCTTAGAAGGAGACGACGCACCGCTCGGGCACCACTTGCAGGCGAAACCGCCACAACTAATAGAACGTCATGCCGCCCCGCTACCGCGCCCCCACCCGGCTCCCCGCGATTTCCGCCAGGGCGTCGGTGGCGTACTTCACGTCGCGGACGCTGAGGAACGGGCCGAAGCTGAAGCGGGTCGCGCCGCCGGCGTCGGCGGTGCCGATGGCGGCGTGGGCGAGCGGGGCGCAGTGGATGCCGGAGCGGGTGAGGATGCCGTAGCTCG
>JAUJNJ010000210.1 GCA_030448225.1 Phycisphaerae bacterium | reverse complement strand
ACGCGGTGTGGTGCGCGCGCGACATCGTCGGCGACGAGCCGTTCGCGGTGCTGCTCGCCGACGACCTGATGTGGGGGCGGCCCGGCTGCCTTAGGCAGATGGTCGATGCCTACGCCCGCGTCGGCGGCAACATCGTCGCGGCGGAGGAAGTTCCCGACGATCAGACCCACCGCTACGGCATCATCACGCCCGGCACCCGCGACACGGCGCTGACCGAAGTGCGTGGCCTGGTTGAAAAACCCGCGCCCGGAACCGCGCCGTCAAACCTGTCGGTGATCGGCCGCTACATTCTTCAACCGCAAGTGTTCGGCCATCTTGGCCGCAAAACGACCGGCGCGGGCGGCGAGATCCAGCTCACCGACGCGATGGCGACCTTGATCGGCGACCAACCGTTCCACGGTCTGACCTTCGCCGGCACGCGCTACGACTGCGGCGACAAGGCGGGGTTCATCACCGCCAATTTAGCGCTAGCCCTCGAACGCGACGACATCGCTCCGGCGGTGCGCGCCTTCCTCGCGGCGATTTGACCGGCGGCGCGCCGGCAGCGGAAAGCTTCGCGTTCGTCGTCGAGGATCGCCGCGCACGGACCGTCGCTCCCGACAAGGCGCACGAAGTGCCGCGTGGCGAGGACTCGCTGCTCTGGCTGCACCTCCACGGTCCGGACGAAGGCGCGGCTGCATGGCGGGCGCTGGGGGACGACGTTCCGGAAGCTGCTCTGGCCGCACTGGTCGCCGCGGAGACGCGGCCGCGCTGCGAGGCGATCGGCGTCGGCGCGCTCGTCAACCTCCGCGGTGTAGGCGACGCGGCGATCGAAAGCGCCGACCCGCTGACTTCGGTCCGCTTGTGGATGGAGCGCGGTCGCGTAGTCTCCGCGACACACGGACGGGTCGATGCCCTGGCGGCCGTTTGCGACGCGGTGAGGGCGGGCCGCGTCACCGATCCGGGCGAACTCGTCGCGGTGCTCGCGGGCGCGATCAGCCGCCAGCTCGACACGGTGATCGCCGATGTCGGCGATCGGCTCGACGCCATCGAGGAATGTCTCGCGACAGGGGAGGGGGCCGACCGACGCCGCGACACCAACGCCATCCGCGCGCAGGCGATCGCCTTTCGCCGCTTCGTCGCGCCCGAACGCGCCGCGCTCGCGAACATGGCCGATCTTCCCTGCGACTGGCTCGACGATCACGACCGCACCGACATCCGCGAAGCCGCCAACCGCTTCGCCCGCATGACCGAGGAACTCGACGCCATTCGCGACCGCGCAGCGCTGGTCAGCGAGGGGCTCGCCGAGGCCCGCGCCGAAGTCATGGAACGCCGCTCCTTCCTGCTCTCGGTCGTCGCACTGATCTTCCTACCGCTGACCTTTTTCACCGGCCTGCTCGGCATCAATGTCGAAGGCATCTGGTACGCCGAGCACCCGTTCGCGTTCAACGGCGTGCTGATCATCTGCGCGGTAATTGCGGCGGCGCTGGCGATCTATTTCTTCGTCGCGCACTGGTTCCGGAAGTAGGCGAGCCTAGGCCTCCAGCTCGACATCCCAGTAGAGATAATCCCGCCAGCTGTCGTGCAGGTACCCCGGCGGGAAGCTCCGCCCGTGATCCTGCAGCTGCCAACTCGTCGGACGTATGGGATGCCGCGAAATGTGCATCCCCGCCTGCCGCGGCGTCCGGCCGCCCTTCTTGAGGTTGCACGGCGCGCAGGCGGCGGCGACATTCTCCCACGTCGTCCGTCCGCCTTGCGCGCGCGGAACGACATGGTCGAAGGTCAGGTCGCGTCCGTCGCCGCAGTAAACGCACGCGAAGCGGTCGCGCAGGAACACGTTGAACCGCGTGAAGGCCGGATGTTCACTGGGCTTCACGAACTGACGCAGCGCGATCACCGATGGGATCGCCATCGTGCGGTTGGGGCTGTGCACTTCCCGCGCATAGTTGGCGACGATGTCGACGCGCTCGAGGAACACGGCCTTCACCGCCGTCTGCCAGGGCCACAGGCTGAGCGGATAGTAGGATAGCGGCGTGTAGTCGGCGTTCAGCACCAGCGCCGGGCAGCTGTCGGGATGGCGGATGAGGTCGGGATGGTACAAGCAACGGCCCCCTTGCTAGGAGATCCGGCCTACCCCGCCACGCAGCCCTGTCGCACTCAAGACCCGCGAGCGGCGCGAAGCCGACCTTCAAGTCACACCCGCGAGTGCCAGCCGCAAGTGACGGCAGCATGACAGCATTTTCGGCGAGTCGCCGTCAAGCCTTTGTTCGTGCCGCGGTGCCGTGGGTTAACCCGCCCTGTTGGAGAGAGCCCGCGCCCGTCCTACATAGCCTCATGTCCACGCTCATCGTCATCCTCATCCTCCTCGCCATGGCCGCCACGGCCTTCGTCCTCGTCAAGGGCGTCGTCGCCATGGCGTCGGGTAAGGACATCGGCGGGGTCCGCCAGCAGAAGCTGATGCGCCAGCGCGTGCTGCTGCAAGCGGTGGCGATCATACTCGTCATGCTCTTCCTGCTGATGGCGCGTTCGGGCGGCTGAGCCTTGGTCAAGCTCAACAGGATCTACACGCGCACCGGCGACGACGGATCGACCGGCTTGGTCGACGGCTCGCGCGTGTCCAAGGCCGATCCGCGCATGGTGGCGATCGGCGCCGTCGACGAGGCCAACAGCGCGCTCGGCGTCGCGGTGGCGCTGGTGCCGCCCCCGGTCGCCATCACGCTGACCCGCATTCAGAACGAGATGTTCGATCTCGGCGCCGACCTCGCCACGCCCGGCGACGATTTCACCCCCGGCGACATGGTCCTGCGCATGACGCAGGCGCAGGTCTCGCGGCTCGAGGCGGAGATCGACGCGATGAACGCCGACCTCGCGCCGCTGACCAGCTTCATCCTCCCTGCCGGCTCGCCCGCCGTCGCGGCCGTCCATCTCGCCCGCGCGATCGTCCGCCGAGCGGAGCGGACTGCGGTCGCCGCGGCGCGTGAGGTGTCGCTCAACCCGGTTGCGCTCGCCTACGTTAACCGCCTGTCCGACCATCTCTTCGTCCTCGCCCGCGCCGTCGCGGCGCAGAGCGGCGGCGATGTCTTGTGGAAGCCCGGCGCGACGCGCTAGAGGCGCCCCGAGAGGGAGCG
>JAUJNJ010000209.1 GCA_030448225.1 Phycisphaerae bacterium | reverse complement strand
GAGGAGCCGTTCGACCTCGAGGCGGTTGCGGCGACCGTGACGACGGCGGGGGCCGAGTCGGTGAACGCGCCGGCGTCGTCGTACGCGCGGGCGACGACCGAGTACGTGCCGTCGGGCACGTTCCGCCACGCCGTGATGTGCGGCGCGGCCGTCGTCGTGCCGAACGACTCGCCGTTTGCGAAGAACTCGACCCGGCTGATCGTCCCGTCGGCGTCCGACGCCGCCGCGCGGGCGGCGAAGTACCCGGGGCCGGCGAAGTTGCCGGCGACGGGGTTCAACAGCGTGACGCTCGGCGCCGAGTTGGTCGGCGTCGGTGTCGGTGAGGGTGTCGGCGTCGGCGTGGGCTCGGGCGTAGGTGTCGGCGTAGGTGTCGGCGTGGGAGTCGGAGTCGGAGTCGGAGTCGGAGTTGGGGTGGGCTCGGGAGTCGGCGTCGGCGTAGGTGTCGGCGTAGGTGTCGGCGTGGGCGTGGGCTCGGGAGTCGGCGTCGGCGTCGGCGTGGGAGTTGGGCTCGGAGTCGGAGCGGCGACGGTGAAGTTCGTCGTCAGAATTCGAGAAGCGCCTTTCCCCGTTTTCTTCGAGTACGCCGTCGTCACGAGGCGGTGCGCGCCGGGCGCGGGCGCGAAGCCGCTGTGGTCCTGGCCGTTGAGCGGCATGTAGGTGAACGGGGCGCTGCTGTCGAGCACGGTGGGGCGCGTGTCGAGCGCGAACCGCACGCTCTGGGTCGAGCGGTCGCCGTTGGCGACGAAGTTGATGTTCGTCGCGCCGAGCTTCTCCATGTCGAGCACCGCGCCGCTCGTCAGCGTGCCGACGACGCGGTCGGTGTCGGCGTCCACGATCGAGATGCTCGTCACCGCCGTCAGCATCGAGCGCGACTCGAGCGGCTCGACCCAGCCGCGCGGGGGGACGGAGACGGGTGACGTACGAACCTTACCGGTCGGACGGATCATCAAGACTTCCTCGGATGTACGGTCTGAGTGGGGAGACAACGACGACCACGGGTGGGGTGGGAGCGACCTGGGCCGAACGACTCACCCGGGGCCGAACATCATAGCTGTCCTAAGTCCCCGGGAATGAAATACACATGAGAGAACTGGAAAAAAGAGAGGGACGGAACGCCCGTTAAGCGTTCCGTCCCTCCCGTGTTTGATGAGGCCGGTTCTTCGTCCTTCTCGCGAACTAATTAGACGGGCGTGTACGAGACCGAGCCGGTCTTGCCGTGGTCCTCGAACGGGAACGCGCTCTGGATCGAGGAGATCGACGAGTACGACTTGCCGTTCCACTTCAGCAGGCTGCCGTCGTTGTCGTACACGTTGTAGTCGATCTCGAAGTCCTCGTTCTGGTAGTTCGAGACCGTCGCGCTGTCGGCGACGATCGGCGCGTCCTTGAACTTGTTGGCGATGATCCGCAGGTCGCGCAGCAGGTAGGGCGCGGGCCGCTTGTCCTTCAGGTCGACGTAGTCGTTGACGAACGTGTTGCCGACGAGCGTGACGTTCGCCGTCGCGTAGACCTGCACCGACGCGTTCTCGTTGTCGTAGGTGAGGTTGTCCTCCACGACGATCGGGCCCTCGGCGTCGATGCCGCCGTTGCCGTCGGAGTCGATGCCGCTGATCTCCAGTTGGATGCCGCGGCCGCCGATCTTCTCGGTGCCGTCGTCGCGCTGGAGGTTGTGGTTGTCGTGGAACGTGCCGTCGCGGATCGTGATGTTGATGTTGTCGCCGTCGAACCAGATGCCCGGGCCGTTGTTGTCGTAGCTGTGGTGGCCCTGGACGAGCAGCGACTTCACGCGGGTGAACTTGCCGCCGCCCCCCTCGAAGCTGCCGCTGTACTCCTTGGTGTTGTTCCCGTGCGAGGTGCTGTCCAGGATCATGCCGCCGGTGATCCGGCTGCCGCCGAGGCCGGTGCAGCCGTTGAGGTAGGCAGTGGTGCGGAGCACGAGCACGTTCTGGCCGAAGACGGCGAGGCCCGCGCCGTCGGCGTCGGTGACCTTGCAGTCGATCACCTTCCACCCCTTGGCGGTGCGGACGGCGGCGGTGTCCTGGCCGGGGATGTTGTTCGCGTTGCGGAACGTGATCCCGTCGAGCGTGATGTGCTCGCCCGAGCCGACCCAGTCGGGGGTGAACAGGTAGCCGGCGCCGTTGCCGTCGATCGTGACCGTGCCGGGGCCCTTGGCGGCCTTGATCGTGATCGGCTCGGCCTGCGTGCCGGAGTTGCGCATCCGGATCGCCTCCCTGTACGTGCCGGGCTGGATCAACACGGTGTCGCCGGGGCCGGCCATGCCGACGGCCTTCTTGACCGTGCGCACCGGCGAGGACGACGAGCCGGAGTTGGAGTCGCTGCCGCCCGTCGAGACGTTGATCGTCCGCCCGTCGACGTCCTGCACGACGATCCGCCCGACGCTGGAGATCGAGCTGCCGCCGTCGTCGTCGATCGCCTTGGCGACGATGTCGTACGACCCGGCGTCCACGTCGCGCCACGCGACCTGGTAGGGGGCGTGCTCGGCGGCGCCGACGAAGTTGCCGTCCGCGTAGTACTCGACGCGCTCGACGTCGCCGTCGCTGTCCGAGGCCTCGGCCTGGAGCAGGAAGTAGCCGGGGCCGCCGAACGTGCCCAGCGCGGTGTCGCCGAGGTTCACGCTCGGCCGGCGGTTGCTCGAGTCGGGGTTGCTCGTCGTCGGGCCGGGGCTGGGCGTGGGCGACGGGGTGGGCGTGGGGGTGGGCGTGGGGCTGGTCGCGCCGCCGGAGTTGACGACGTTGACCGTCACCTGCGCCGGCGCGCCGGCGGTCCCGCTGCCGCCGGTCTGCGTGTAGGGCGTGACGGTGATCGTGTGCGTGCCGAGCGAGGGGGTCCAGGCGTAGAGGTTGCCGCTGTTGTCGCCCGCGATCGCCCAGGGCTTCACGCTCTCGACGCGGTGGTTGCCGTTGGCGTTCAGGCCGTAGCGGACGCTGCGCGCCAGCGAGTTGCCGTCGGCGACGACGGAGATGCGCGTCGTGCCGAGGGCGCCGAGGTCGATCGTCTGACCGTCGGTGAGCGCGCCGACCGGGCGGTCGGTGTCGGCGTGGTAGAGCGTGAGCGACGGGACGGCGGGCCCGCTCGGGGGCGGGGGGCTCGGGGCGGGCGCCGGGGCCGGCGCCGTGCCGGTGACGCCGTTGCACAGAGAGGC
>JAUJNJ010000208.1 GCA_030448225.1 Phycisphaerae bacterium | reverse complement strand
AGAGCCGGGCCGTGTCGGCCCGGACGGACCGACAGGTCCGTGCCTTCTCGCGAGCACCGCGGACAGTCACGGAGCTCCGCCCCGTCCGGGGCGACACGCACCGGCTCTGAGGCACCGCCGTGCGCCAAGGCAACTCAACGCTCGGCCCCCTCACCCTACCCCTCTCCCCCGAGTACGGGGGAGAGGGGACAGAACGAGCCGACGCCGACGAGTGCGCGCTGGGGCACCGTGAGGGCCGCGACGTCGTACACCTGCTGCCAGCGGCGCTGCTGCTCCACGGTGCCGGTGCGGACGTAGGCGTCGTAGGGCAGGGCGCGGTCGAACTTCTCGGCGAAGAAGGAAGGCGTCATGGGAATGGGATCATCCGGGGATCTCATGAATGGATCAACCGCGGGAGTTGAGGCGTCCCCTGTGGACGGCCACTGGCGGAGGCTTGTGGTGAGACAGCCGCGGTGGGCTAAAGTCCGGCATCTCGCGGACCACCGCCTGTGCACGGGCATTACCCGGCGGGTTCCCGCGGGCAACTGAAGCGTGGCGACTTTGATGGGAAGTTGTGCGGGAACACCGTGGACCGCAAGGTTCTGCGCAAGAACAGCGCCAGGAGTTCCGACAACGATCGCCGGTGTCGCTCGATTCCGTCGCCAATGCACCGCGACGGGATGATGAGAATCGGCGGAGGCTCGTTGCCCGTCGTCGGATAAAGGTAAAACAACTCGTCGCCGTTGATCGTCCAGGCGATCGGAACGAGGTGCAGGAGGGGCAGGCGCCTCAGGTCCGGGAAGCAGCGCCTCACGGCGTCAAGGTTCAGTTCATCGTCGAAGGTGTAGTCAAGAAGGCTGGATGCCTCGTTCGCCCGTAGGGGACCGAGCACGAAGATGAACCCGTCGAACCAGCCGACCCCGTAGTGCCGGTTGATGGCCTTGTGGTCATCGGGGAACCTGACGCCGAATCGGGTCTCCGCCGCCCGCCAGTCGTCCTCGCTGGCCACACCGACCGGCGTGCTCGGCGGCTCGATCGTCCCGAGCAGTTCATCGATTGCGGTACGCACGCCTGTTCCCGCTCTTCCGGTTGCTCATCGCACCCGCGCCGTCATCTTCGTGACCTTCAGGTGCCACGTGCGGGTGTTCCACTGCACCTCCTCGGCGGTCGTGGTGCCGGCGCCGGTGCCGTCGCTGAAGGCGGCGGGGTTGCGGGGGGTGCCGGTGGCGATCAGCCACTCGCCGGTCGGGTCGTACGCGATCCGGGCGGCCCGCACCTCGGCGCCGCCGCGGGTGATCGTGATGTTGCCGACGGCGGACAGCCCCTTCAACTGTAGCGCGGCGGCGGCCGGGGGGTTGCCGGCGGGACCGCCGGCGGCGGGCTTCGTCGTCGCGACCTTAGGCTCGGACGGGAGGAAGTCGGCCGTCACGTCGTCGGCGGTAAGGCGGACGGGGGGTTGGTCGGCGCCGTCGGGCTTGTGGGCGACGACGACGCCGCCGGACATCGTCGCGCGGCGGTTCGCCTCGTCGTAGACGAGCGACTTGCTCCACTGGAACGCCGTCGCCCCCTTGCCCGCGCCGGGGGCGGCGGCGGGCTGGCGGGGCTGGGGCGCGGCGGCCGGGCGGTGGTCGCGGACGAGCATCTGCCCGCCGGTCGGCACCGTCATCCGCCGGGCGATCACGTCGAACGCGATCGACGGCGCCTGGAGTTGGAACTCGCGCAGCACTGTGCCCGCGGCGTCGGCCTGGTTCGAGTTGACGACCGCCCCGCCGGTCAGCGCGATCGACCCGACCTCCTTGTCCTTGAAGAAGTCCATCTCCACCCGCCCGGCCACGGCGCGGGCGCCCTTGTCCGCGGACCGCGGCTTAGCGCCGGCAGCGGCCGTGCGCGGTGACGACGGCTGACCGGCGTCCGCGCGCTTCATGATTGCGGCGGTCGCGGCGGGTCGCGTGGCGGGAACGGGCTTCTTCACGAGCGCGATCGTCACGCGCTGCCCGCGGGCGGTGTTCACGGTGCCGTCGCGGTCGGGGAGCGTCGCGACGACGTCGCCGGTCACGTCGATCTTGTCGTTCGGGCCGTCGACGACCGCGCCGTCGCGCCAGGTCACGCGGACCGCGCGGCCGGGGGCCTTGGGGTCCTTCCCGTCGCGCTGCACGGCGTCGATCGTGCCGGGGCCGACGATCTGCGCCTTGCCCGATTCGGGGAACACGCGGATCTCGCCGCCGGCCAACGCGTTGCCGGCCTTGTCCTCGACGCGCGCCGGCTTGCCGACGAGGCGGGCCTCGCTCTTGTCGGCGGCGTGGACGGTCACGATCATCTCGTCGCCGCGCGCGGTCGCGCCGTCGGCCGAGCGGATCGTCACGTCCTGCCGGGCACGCATCTCGCGCAGTTCGACGGCGGCCGTGCCCGTGCCGCCGAGCCCCGCGCCGCCGCCGGCCGACGCGACAGCGGTGGCCTGCGCGGGGGCGGCGGTCGGGGCGCTCGGCGCGAGCGTCAGCGTGATCGCGCCCGCCAGCAGTTCCTGCTTCTCGTCGGTCGCCCGCACCTTGCCGGTCGCCTCGACCGTCTGCGGGAACAGGCGCCCGTCGGCCGCCAGCGCGGTGCGGAGTTCGAGGCGGTCGCACAGCACGGTCTGCCGGGCGTTGCGCGGGTCGATCATGACGCATTGCACGCGCTCGGTCGCGACGAGCGTGCGGAGGCTCGGGGCCGGTTGCTGTTGCTTGCTCTTCCCCTCGCCGCCCTTCTTCCCCCGAGCCGCGTTAGGGACCACGACGGCGTCGAAGGCGAGGGCGAGTTGCTGCGCCCGCAGGTCGAGTTGCGGGTGCCGCACGCGGACGTCGCCGATGAAGTTGGCGGCCTCGATCGACAGGTCTTGTTCGGACTGCCCGAGCAGGCGGAAGACCGCCGCCTCGGCCCACTCGGCCTCGAGGACGTCGACCGCGACGCCGGGCTTGGGCGCGGCGCTTTGAAGCGGGATGCGGGCGGTGAGCTTCTCGACTCGCTCGACGAGCTCCACGATCATCACGCGAAGGTTGCGGTCGTCGGGGCTGAGATGGCCCATTGATGCGCGTTGTCGCAGCGCCTCGCTAGCAATCTGGAACTGGCTTCGCTCGTCGTGGCCGTGGCCCATGATCTTCCTCCTCTGCGAGCGGACAGGACACCGGACGATACCCGATGCCCTGTCC
>JAUJNJ010000207.1 GCA_030448225.1 Phycisphaerae bacterium | reverse complement strand
CGCCGAGGACGATGGAGGCGACGAGCGCCGGTGCGATGGCGAAGTAGCGCAGCGCGTCCGATGACGTACACGCTGGACATCCAGCAGTCGGCCCTGCGTGACCTCAAGGAATTGTCTCCCGAGGTGGCCAGGCGGATCGTTGCAAAGCTGGAAGCGTTGACGTCGGACTTGGCGGGCGACGTGAAGCGGCTCGTAAAGCATTCGCCGGCGTATCGCCTGCGGGTGGGCGACTACCGCGTGCTGTTCGACGTCGACGGTGAGTTCCTCCGAATTCAACGTGTCGTCCACCGCAGCCAGGCGTATGATTAGGGCGAGCATGGTCGCGTTACACCCCCAGTTCATCCGCAACGGTGACGAGAAGCAGTTCGTCGTGCTTCCGCACGAGGAGTTCGTCGCCGTGTGCGAGTTGCTGGAGGACTTGGTCGACCTCCGCCTGATCGAGCAGGCCCGCGCCGATAACCAAGGCCAGCCCGGCATCTCGTTGCAGGACCTGAAGGCAGAGTTGGGCCTCGACTGATCGTGGCCGCCGGTGAAGCACTGGCGCCGGAATGCACCTTATACTGACGCTGAACCGCGAGCCGCTCCGTGAAGGGGCGGCTCGCTTTTTTGGGTCGCGCGCGGAAGCGGGTGCCCGGACTACCCGGATTACCGGCGCGCGTTAAGGCTGGGGCTTTGAGCCGCTCCGAAATGAGTAGGTGGATTTCCGATCAGATAATCTTGTCGTTACCCGAACCGCTTTGTCGCGAATTCACTTGACCGGTTCTGTAATCTGAGCATTACTGTAGCGGTCGGCGGTCAGGAGTTCCTGCCGCGGTTCGTTTCATTCCTAAGGGGTTCACCCATGTTTCGCCGTATCCGTGGCGCTGCCACTGCGTCATCGCTATCCGTCCGCACTGCCGCCATTTCGGCCGTGGAGGGGCTGGAATCGCGCCGGCTATTCGCGACATTCACCGTGACCAACCTCGAGCCGAGCGGGCCGGGGAGCCTGGCGGACGCCGTCCAGCAGGCCAACGCGGCGCCGGACGCCGACGTGGTCAACTTCCAGCCGGGCCTGACCGGCAACCTCGAGGTTTACGACACGCTGCGGATCACCAACCCGCTCGACATCCAGGGCCCCGGCGCCGGCGTGATCAACGTCATGGCGGTCGACGTCCACGCCGAGGGGAACATCCGCGTCATGCACGTCGAGGGGACGGGCGACGCGGCGATCAGCGTCCGCGTCGCCGGGCTCACGATCAGCCGCGCCCGGCACGACAGCGGGGGCGGCGCCGGCATCCTCAACGCGGGCGAGGACCTGCTGCTCGAACGCATGGTCATCAGCAACAACCGCGCCTACGGCGGCCCGGGCGGCGGCGTCTACAACGGCGGCGGGACGCTCACCGTCCGCGACAGCACGATCAGCAACAACTACTCCGACAACCACGCGGGCGGCGGCGGCATCCACAGCAACGGCGGCACGCTCCGCGTCGAACGCTCCACGATCTCCGCCACCGGCGCGTTCGCCGAGGGCCTCGGCGGCGGCGGCATCTCGATCAGGGCCGGCACGACCGCCTTCATCGACAACAGCACGATCTCCGGCAACACCCAGTCCGGCTACGGCGGCGGCATTTCCAGCGCGGGCGACCTCACGGTCCGCAACTCCACGATCGCGTCCAACACCGTCGCCACCGGCGTCGGCGGCGACGCGGCGGGCGGCGGCGTCTACGTGGAGGCCGGCACCACCCGCCTCCAGAGCACGATCGTCGCCGACAACACCACGGACGCCACCGGCGACAACGACACCCAGCCCGACGACGGCGACGTCGCCCGCGAGAGCGGCGCGACCGTCATCGCGTCCAGCAGCGTGATCGAGCAGGTCCCGGCCGGCACGTTCACCGATCCGGACAGCTACTGGCAGTCGTACGACCCGAAGCTCGGCCCGCTCGCAGACAACGGCGGCCCGACCAAGACGCACGCGCTGCTCCCGGGCAGCCGCGCGATCGACGCCGGCTACAACGCGGCCGGCGACGCGACCGACCAGCGCGGGACGGGCTTCGCCCGCAACGTCCGCGGCACCGACGTCGGCGCCTACGAGTTCCAGGCGTCGCGGCAGATCGTCGACGAGTCGACCGACGCCTACGTCCGCGACGGCAGCAGCGCCAACACGAACTTCGGCCAAGACCCGCAACTGCTGGTGAAGAAGAGCAGCTCGGCCGGCAACAACCGCATCACGTACCTGCGGTTCGACCTGTCGTACCTCGACCCGATCGAGGACGTCGGCGCGGCGAAGATCGTCCTCGTCGGCCAACTCCACAAGGAGCAGGCGGGCGGGGTGCCGCTGTCGCTGCACGCCGTTTCCAGCACGACCTGGAGCGAGGCGGGCATCACGTGGAACAACAAGCCGGCGCTCGGCGCCGCGCTCGCCACGTACACGCTGACGAGCACGAGCTTCACGCGCGTCGAGTTCGACGTCACGAACTACCTCCGCGCGCAGAAGGCCGCCGGTAAGACGATGGTGTCGTTCGCGCTGCGGGCGACGGCCAACACCAGCGCGATCGCGCAGTTCGCCTCCGACGAGACCGCCGGCGGCGGCTACCCCACCATGGTGATCGACGGCAAGGAGGCCGGCCCCGCCGCCCCCGCCCCGCTGGCGCCGACCCACGACGCGTACGCCCGCAACGGCTCGTACGACGACGTGAGCTACGGCTCGGCGGGCGAGCTGCTCGTGAAGCGCGGCTCGTCCGACGGCGCGGTGCGCGAGGTGTACCTGAAGTTCGACGTCTCGGCCCTCGCCGACGACGCCACCGCCACGCTCCGCCTGTTCGGCCGGATCAGCGACACTCGGGCCTCGAGCCTCGGCGTCACGCTGTACGGCGCGACCGACACGAGCTGGAACGAGAGCACGCTGACGTGGAACAACAAGCCCACCGCCGGCTCGTCGCTCGGCGGCAAGACGATCACCGGCACGGCCGGGCAGTGGTACGAGTGGAACGTGAGCAACTACGTCCGCGACGCCAAGGCCGCCGGGCGGACGGAGGTCACGCTCGTCGTGAAGGCCAACGCCAGCAGCTCCCCGTGGATCATCTTCAACAGCAGCGAGGCCACGTCGAACGGCCCGCAGCTCGTGATCGGATAATCTCAGCCCGCGCCTAACCCATAACCCCCGCGTGCCCGGCGCCCCTCGCGCCTGGCACGCGGATTTTCGG
>JAUJNJ010000040.1 GCA_030448225.1 Phycisphaerae bacterium | reverse complement strand
GACGCGTCGGCTCGCTGGCGGCGGGGGCGCCCGTCGCGGCGTTGCCGGTCGGGCGTTGCTTGGCGGCGGCCTGCGTGGCACCGGCGGCGGGCTTGTCGGTGGAAGCGGGGGGCGCGGCGGCGTCCTTCTTCGCGGCGGCGCCGGGCGAGGGGGTTTCCGTCCGCACCGGCTCGGCGGCGCCGTCTTGAGCGAGCGCGACCTGCTCGGCCGGCTGGGCGGGGGCGGCCTGGGCGACCGGTTCCGGGCGAGGGGTGGTCGAATCGGCCGTCGCGCCGACGCCGCCTGCGCCGCCGTCCTTCTTGAGGTACGCGAACAGGCCGACGAGTATGATCAGCGCCAACGCCGCCGCAAAAAAGCGGCTCCTCCGCTTGCGAGACTTCGCCACGAGAACCTCCGTGTTCCGAGTTAGTTGCTAGTCGTAAGTTGCTGGCTGCTAGAGCGGTTCCGTTCCGCTCCTGCTCGAGCGTGCGCACGCATCACCGATCCGACCGTTCAGTAAATCAACCGGTCGCTGGGGCAACACGCGACACGTCTCATAACTGAGAACAATGGTGCGGGCTGCGAGAGAGCATCGATACCGTTCGAGGAGCGCGTCTTCCGCTAAACCCGTCGAAGCGCGACACGCGTGGACTAGCCCATCATCTGCGATGGAAGCGCGGGAGCCCCGAGAGCCACCTCCCTAACAACTAGCAACTCTCAACTAGCAACTGCCCTGGACGCGAAGCGCCGGGTTCCCCGATCGGTCACCAGCATATGGAGCGGGACGTCGTGGTCAAGGACCGGCAGGTTCTCCACGACCTGTTCCTCGAACGCCAGCCCGCAGGCGCGGCCGACGAACTCGGACTGGGCGAGGAAGCGGTCGTAGAACCCCATGCCGCGGCCGATGCGGAAGCCGGCGGGGCTGAAGCCGAGGCCGGGTACGATCACGAGGTCGATCAGGTCGAGGGGGATCGGGTTGCCCGCCAGCGGTTCGCGCACGGGGCCGGTGGTGGTGGTCGCGTCCTTCAGGCTCGAGATCTCGACCGGCAGCATGCGGCGCTGGTCCCAGCTCACCTTCGGTACGACGACGGTCTTGTTCGCCTGCCAGCACTTCAGCGCCAGCGCGGCGGTGTCGACCTCGGTCGGCATGCTCAGGTAGAGCATCACTACGCGGGCCGCGTCGAACTCCGGCGTGGCGGCGACGAGGCGACACGCCGCGACGCTCTTGTCGTGCCGGTCGGCCTCGCTCATCGCGTCGAGCATCTGGCGAAGCTGACGACGCAGGACCGGCTTGGTGTTCATGTCAGTCATTACGTCAGTTCCCTTACGGAGTTTTCACGTTCTACGCGAACGGCCCCCGCCCCGGCAATTTAATCGTCGGCGCGAGTCGCCCATCCCGCACAACCGGAAGCGGCCGGTCCCCGTTTACCCTGCCGCGGCGGGGCGACGCCCCCGTCTCAACGTCCAATTACTATGCCCGGCTGACCAACGGACCGCGGCAGACCGATCGCCCGCAAAGGAAGGGAGATGTCGGTCGCGCCGTTACATTGGACATTTATGGGTCGTGCCGGCCCGCGGTCATCGTCCCGCGTGCCGTCTCTAATCAGACACGCCCGCAGGCGGATCGTTCGTGGGGGCGGCGTCCGCGGCGGCGTCCGCGGCGGCGTCGCGGGCGGCGCGCTGCTGGCGGAGGCGCTCGGCGATCTGCGCCTCGTACCCGCGGTCGGTGGGCTCGTAGTACACCGTGTCGACCCCCAGATAGTCTTGATCGACATACCCACCCTCGAAGTCGTGAGCGTACTTGTAACCCTTGCCGTGGCCGAGCAGTGCGGCGCCGCCGTACGCGGTGCTGCGGAGGTGGCGGGGCACGGGGATCGTGCGCCCCTCGCGCACGTCGGCGATGGCCTTGTTGATCGCGACGTACGACGCGTTGCTCTTCGGCGCCGTCGCCATGTAGATCGCCGCCTGCGAGAGCGTGATCCGCGCCTCGGGCATCCCCACCTTCTCCACGATCTCGAACGCCGCCGCCGCCACGCTGATCGCGCGGGGGTCGGCGTTGCCGACGTCCTCGCTGGCGAGGATCGCGATCCGCCGGGCGATGAACCGCGGGTCCTCGCCCGCCTCGAGCATCCGCGCGATCCAGTAGACGGCGGCGTCCGGGTCGCTGCCGCGCATGCTCTTGATTAGCGCGCTGGCCGCGTCGTAGTGCTCGTCGCCGGTCCCGTCGTAGACGATCGCCTTGCGCTGGATCGACTGCTCGGCGACGTCGAGGGTGACGCGGAGGGAGGTGGGGGGTGGAGAGTGGGGGGTGGGGGGTGAGGGCGAAGATCGGCGTTGCCCGCCCGCTTCCGACTCCCCACTCCCCACGTCCCCACTCCCCACTTCCCGCGCCAGCGATAGCACCGCCACCTCCAGCGCCATCAGCGAACGGCGGCCGTCGCCGTCGGACATCGTGGCCCAGAGGTTCAGGGCGTCGTCGTCCAGTTCGATCGGGAGGTCGCCGTACCCGCGCTCCTTGTCGGCGACCGCGCGGCGGATGAGCGTGCGGATCTCGTCCTCGCTGAGGGGGGCGAACTGGAAGATCTGGCTGCGGCTGACGAGCGGGGAGTTCACCGCGAAGAACGGGTTCTCGGTCGTCGCGCCGACGAGGATCACGTGCCCGGCCTCGACGTCGCCGAGCAGGATGTCCTGCTGCGCGCGGTTGAAGCGGTGGATCTCGTCGAGGAACAGCACCGTCCGCAGGGCCGATGCGCCGAGCCGCTCGCGCGCGGCCTCCAAGATCGTCCGCACCTCCTTCACGCCGACGGCGGCGGCGTTCACCTGCTCGAAGTGGCTCTTGGTGTACGCGGCCACGAGCTGCGCGAGCGTGGTCTTGCCGGTGCCGGGGGGGCCGTAGAAGATCACGCTCGTCAGGCGGTCGGCCTCGAGCATCCGGCGGAGGAGTTTGCCGGGGCCGAGGAAGTGCTGCTGCCCGACGAACTCCTCGAGCGTGCGCGGCCGCATCCGCACGGCCAGCGGGGCGGCGCGGGCCAGGTTCTTCTTGCGAACGTCGCCGAATAAGTCCATAGAACGCGGGGGAACGCCCGCGCACCTCATCGTAGTGGTCCGCGACGCTCGAATCGAGCCGTGGACACCCGAGGATGAAGCATCGGCGTCGCGTGCCTCGAGCTGCCGAACTCCCCGCTGCGCGACCCGGCCCACCTGCTGAAGGCCGCCGATCTCGCCGTCTACGCCGCCAAGAAGGACGGCCGCAACTGCGTCCGCGCCTTCTCCCGCGCCAAGCGCGCCGAAGCCCGCGGCGTGAGGGTGTCACCTCGGGCCGAGGTGCGGTAAGGCTCCGCGGTCGCCCGACCCCACATTGGGCATTGGATCATTGGTCATTTGTTGGTCATTGGGGCTTGGTCATTGAGCATTCCCGCCCGCGCACCCGGCGTACGAGCGCGGCCCTTCGGGCGGCGGCTAAAAGGGGAAGCGATCGGCGCGGGAATGTCTTACACCCCAAGCGCGATGGGTTTCCCCCTAGCCCGATCCACATGCCCCGGGTATGTCTGAACCGTCGGTCCGATGTCCAACCGCATCGGCCGCGGGAGGTTTCTCTATGTCGCGGCAGGACCAGCACAGCCCAACGACTCCCAACGTCGATTCCCCGAACAACGCGTCCGAATCGTGCGCCCCTCGCACCGGCGGCCCGGTCCGCGAGAAGGGCGGCACGACCGGCGCCAACAACCTCAGCCCCAACGCCGCCAGCCGCACCGGCGGCGCCACGAGCGGCGTGAGCGACGGCGACGACCCGGCGCAGAAGGAAGCCCAAACGCTGACGCCGGACCCATAAGCGCATGCACGCCGTAACGGCAGCCGTGCAGTCGTCGTGTGAAACGGGAGTGCGTGGCGGTGCCCGCGTAACCGCTCTTGAGGCGCCAACGTTACTTCCTCCCCATCTCCTCGGGCTTCAGCGCGCGGATGCGGACGTTGCGGATGCCGCCCTCGGTCTGCCAGGTGGCGATGCCGAACGGCTTGCTCTTGCTGACCTCGACGCGCGCTGGTCAGCCGGCGGTCGGTCGTGTCCTCGTCGACGATCGGCTTGTCGTCGAGCCACGCCCGCAGGCAGCTTGGGCTCGACGCGCAGGCGGACCTTGTACCACTGGTTCTTCTTGAACTTCTGGTAGCTCGTGGTGTTGTTCTCCGACGCGTCCATGCCGTCGATGCTCGAGATGCCGCACAGGCTCCCGCCCCAGCCGCCGAGGATGAGCGAGGCGAACGACGTCTCGACCGGGAACGTGAGCCCGCAGAAGAAGTCGTCGCCGAGGCGGCGGCGGGCCTCGAACTCGACCTCGTAGTTCACGCCGGGCATGTCGCCGTTGTAGTTCACGCCCGACAGCGTCGCGCCCTGGAGGAGGATCAGTTCCCCCTCCGGCGTCAGTTCCGGGTCGGGCGCGCCGAACGCGGTCGGCGTCCAGCCGTCCATCGACTTGCCGTCGAAGAGGGTCTTCCACCCCTTCGCCGCGTCGTCGGCGGCGGGGGCGGCGGGGCGGCGTCAGGCTTGGCGTCGGCGGCGGGGGCGGCATCCGGCTTCACGTCGGGCTCGGCCTCGGCCGCGGGTTCGGTGCCTGTCTTCGGGGCGGGCGTTGGCTCCGGCGCCGGCTGGGCGTCGGCGGGCTTGTCGGCCGCGGGCGGTGCGGGGTCGGCTGTCGGGGCGTCGGTGACGAGGGCGACGGGGGCTTGCGCGCCGCCGCGGGGGCCGTCGCCGCGGCCTCGGCGGCGACGGCCACGCAGTGGGCGCGTTCTTCGGTCGGGCCGGACGTGGCGGCGGCGGCCGTGCGCGGCGGTCGTCGCGTCCTGCGGGGAGGACTCGCAACCCCGCGCCCCCAGCCAGCGAGCACACCCGCCAAGAGCGCGTGGGCCGCCGGGTGGGGGCGGGCGGTCCGGCGTCGCTTCGCGTCTTCGCGATTCGCCAAGAGTCGGATCGCGGAGACGCGAAGCGACTCGGCGGCCGATCGCATCACCGCGGGGTCAGGACGACTCGTTGCGCCGTTACGCGTCGGGGGGGTCGCGTTCATGTCGTGGTCCTCTCCGGCGGGCGATGGGCACGCGCCGCTCGATCGTGGGGGTCGTACCGGTCGGCCGCCACTATCCCATACCGGCACGGGGGCGTCACGTTCGCGTCGTGCCGCCCCCGCCGCGGCGTGCCGGCAGTCGAAGGCGCGATGACGTCTTGCGCGACAGTCGTTCGCGCGCCGAGGGAGAGGTGTGGACCGTTCGGTCCGAGATCGAATTTGACAAGTGGACGGACCGAGCGTGGCGCGGCGTCCCGCCCGCTTCTGAACGAAGTGACGCGGGCGGGACGCGCGTGCGTGCCCCGCTCCCGCTGCCGACTTCTCGAACGCGTTCGGAGCGGACGAGGGCCACGGACCGGCGGGGCGGGCGCCCGTCCTTGCGTACGGCGCCGCCAGATCGGAAACGTACGGCACGGAATGAAGAAGGGCCAGACGGTCGCCCGTCCGGCCCTCGCTCGATTCAGGTTTTGAGCCAGACCCGCGTTACGCCGCCACGGCTTCGCGCAGCTCGGCGGTGCGGCCCTTGGTGGCGGTGCGGAGGCGCTTGAGGATCTCCGTGTGCATCTGGCTGACGCGCGACTCGCTCAGGTCGAGCGTCTGGCCGATCTCGCGCATCGTCATCTCCTCGTAGTAGTAGAGCGTGACGACGAGGCGCTCGGCCCGGCTCAGGCCGCGGGTGAGCATCTGCTGCAGGAAGCGGCGCTGCGCCTCCTTGGCCGGGTCGGGCGCGCGCTCGTCGGCGATCGAGTGCAGGTGCCCCTGCTCCCCCTCGTCGCCGTCCCCGCCGCCGCCGTTGTCGTTGCGCTGGCGGCTGAGGCTCATCATCGTCGCCGCCCGGTGCCCGCCGGCCACGCCGGAGAGGGTCGAGGCGGCCAGGTTCAGCCTCGCGGCCAGCTCGTCCTCGCGCGGCGGGCGGCCGAGCGTGCCCTCCAGCTCGTGGGCGGCCTGCTGCAGTTGGCGCTCGCGGGAGCGCACGAGGCGGGGCACCCAGTCCATCGCCCGCAACTCGTCCATGATCGCGCCGCGGATCCGCAGCGCGCTGAACGTGGCGAACTTGAAGCCCCGTTCCGGCTCGAACGCCTCGATCGCGTCCATCAGGCCCAGCACGCCGGCGCTGGTCAGGTCGTCGGCCTGCACGACGTTGGGCAGCTTCGCCCGCAGCCGCTCGGCGGCGTGCTGGACGAGGGGCAGGTAGTGTTCGATGAGTGCGTTGCGCAGCGCGGTCGTCCCCGTCCGCTTGTACTCAACCCATACGCGATCGATGCGTAGGTCGTCGGTCTTGGGCATGCGGCGTACCTCCTGTGCGTTGGTCTGGCCCCGCCGAAGCGGGGCCCGGGTCCTTCCCATGCACTCGGCGCGCAGCCGGATCCCGGCGGGGCGCAGAGCCACTACATCGCAGTATCGGCAGCCTGAGCCGTAGCCGTGAGGTTCTCGCGTTAAAATGGGGAAGATATTCCGCGGGTGAGGGCGCAAGTCCAGTAACGGAGAGCAGATGCGGACGTCGTACCTTGAGGGAAAAGTCTAATGTGGCGAATGAATTCAACCACGGAGGCACTGAGACACGGGGGAGAAGCGGAGGCCCGCGGAACTTCATCTGCGTGCCGCTGTGATTCTTTGGCGCCTTTTCGATCTCGTGTCGATCGTTCGCGGACATTTGCGGGTCGTGCGGGTACGTCTATAGGTATGCGAACGACACCGATCGGATCTCCTTCGTGCGCCCGCCGAATTCTCGTGCCGACACGGCGGGCAAGCCCGCCGGCTAAATGGCGCACCCGCGGTGCCGGGCGAGGGCCCGTTTCGGGAAAGCAGGCGCGGGCGGCACTGGGCGTCCTCTCGGTCGTGCTGCTCTTCGTGGGCGTGACGCGGGCGGGGGACGATTGGCCGCGCTTCCGCGGGCCCACCGGCCAGGGCACGTCCGACTCGGTCGGCCTGCCCGAGACGTGGTCGGAATCGCGCCACGTGAAGTGGAAGACCGCCATCCCCGGGCAGGGGTGGTCGTCGCCGGTCATCCTCGGCGACCAAATCTGGCTTACGACGGCCACCGAGGCAGGCCACTCGATGCGGGCCGTCTGCGTCGATCGGGAGACGGGGAAGGTCGTCCGCGACGTGGAGGTCTTCCGCGTGGCCAAACTCGAGCCGAAGCACGACTTCAACTCCTACGCCTCGCCCACGCCGGTGCTGGAGGCGGGGCGGGTGTACGTGTCGTTCGGCAACTACGGCAACGCGTGCCTCGACGCCGCGACCGGCAAGCCGGTCTGGGTGAGCCACGAGTTGAAACTTCAGCACAAGGAGGGCCCGGGCGCCAGCCCGATCCTGCACGGCGAGCACTTCATCCTCCACTGCGACGGCACCGACGCGCAGTACGTCGCCGCCCTCGACAAGCGCACCGGGAAACTCGCGTGGAAGACGCCGCGCTCGACCGACTTCGGCGACAAGCCGGGCCCGTACCGCAAGGCGTACAGCACGCCGCTGATCGTGAACGTCGGCGGGCGCGATTTGCTGATCGGCACCGGCGCGTTCCGCGCGTTCGCGTACGACCCCGCCGACGGGCGCGAGGTCTGGTCGCTGGCGCTCCCCGGCTTCTCGAACGTCCCGCCGCCGGTCGCCGGCCACGGCCTGGTCTACCTCGCGACCGGCTACAACCCGCCGGAGTTGTGGGCCGTTCGCCCCGACGGCCGCGGCGACGTCGGCCCCACGCACGTCGCGTGGCGCGCCACCGGCGGCATGCCCGCCAAGCCGTCGCCGCTGCTCGTCGGCGACGAGATCTACGTCGTCGCCGACAACGGCGTCGCCCGCTGCCTCGACGCCAGGACGGGCAAGGAACATTGGAAGCAGCGCCTCGAAGGCGCCTACACCGCCTCCCCGATCGCCGCCGACGGCCGGCTCTACTTCGTCAACGAGGGCGGGCTGGCGACGGTGGTGAAGCCGGGTCGGACGTTCGAGTCGATCGCGGAGAACGAGTTGGAAGGCCGCTTCCTCGCCTCGCCCGCAGTGTCGGGCCGGGCGATCTTCCTGCGGAGCGACACGCACGTGTATCGCATCGAGAAATAGAACGTAGGAGTTTCCGACATCGTGGGTGTGGGGCGTGCGGGCAAGACGTGGCGGAGCCGCAACATCTTCGTGTAGAGCTTACTCCAATAACCCGATGTCCGCCGTTTCGCCGCAGGCCCGCAGGGCCGCATATTCGGATGCGCTCCGGCCGGCTCGCTTGCGAGCCGCGTCTCGGTGCGCCGACGGGAGACGAGCAGGAGAAGGATGAGGATGGAGGATATCGTTCGCAACACCATCAACCCCTCCGCGCACCGTGCGGACAAAACATCTGCCAGGGCGGCGAACCCACAACCTCGGCGGAGCCTGACATGCCGGCACGAGGAATGTTCGCACGCGCCGGAGACCGCAGGCAGAACGCCATCGCTGAAACCCGCGCAGCCCGTTCCGTCATGTTCTGAAACGAGCATCCACGGCCGGGCCCGCGTAGAATTCGTTACTCATCGTGAAAACCGCAGTCATCATCGTCGGCGTCCTCGTGGTCATGGCGGGGGCGGTGGGGGGCCTGGCCGCCTGGTTCGCCCGGGCCGGGGCGGCCGCGGGCACGGCCGGGGGCGTCGGCACGGCCGTGCGCGTGGAGCCGGCGCGAATCGGCACGCTCACCGAGGTCGTGAACGCGCCCGGCGAGATCGAGGCCAAGACGAAGGTGTCGATCAGCGCCCGCGTCGCCGCCCGCGTCGCCGAACTGCCGTACCGCGAGGGGGACACCGTCACGAAGGGGAGCCCCGCCGCCAGGCCGCCGGCGCCGCCGTCGGTGCTCGTGCGACTCGATAGCAAAGACCTCGAGGCCGCCCTGCGGTCGGTGAAGGCCCGCTACAACGGGCAGGCGGCCGAGCTGAAGGTGAGCGAGGCGCGGATCGAGTCGCAGGGGTCGCAGATCGCCGCCGCCCGCGTCACGCACGCCGACGCCGAGCGAAACCTCCGGCGGCAGAAACAGCTCTTCGAGTCGAAGGACGTGAGCGAACAGGAGGTCGAGGCCGCGCAGGCGAAGGTCGACGAGCTCAAGGCGCAGCTCCAGTCGGCCGAGCACCAGCTGCGCGCCGACACGGCCAACCTGATGGTCATCCGCCACTCGATGGAGGCCGCCGCCGCCGAGGTGGAGCGCGCGGAGGAAGATTTGAGCTACTCCGTCATCACGTCCCCGATCGACGGCGTGATCACGAACGTGGAGACCGAGGTGGGCGAGCTCGTCGTCACAGGCATCCTCAACACGCCGGGCACGACGATCATGGAGGTGGCGGACCTGTCGAAGATGCTGCTCGTCGCCCGCGTCGACGAGAGCTCGATCGCGTCGGTGAAGGCCGGCCAGAAGGCGAAGGTGCGCGTGCAGGCGTACCCCGACGAGGTGTTCGACGGCGTCGTCGAGACCGTGGCGCTCGCCCGCACCGAATCGAAGGAGGACGGCGCGACGTTCTACGAGGCGAAGATCCTGCTGAGCACCGGCGGGCGGCGCATCCTCTCGGGCCTGACGGCCGACGTCGACATCGAGACGAAGCGCCACGACAACGTCCTGACCGCGCCGAGCCAGGCAGTGCTCGGCCGCCCGGTCGACGACCTGCCCGCCGACGTGCGCACCCGCCCCGAGGTGAGCCCGAACAAGACGTTCGCCACGGTCGTCTACCGCGTCGTCGACAACAAGGCGACCGTCACGCCGGTCACCGTCGGCCCAAGCGACCTGACCGGCACCGTGATCCGCTCCGGCCTGAAGGCGGGCGACCAGGTGATCGTCGGCCCGTACAAGGCGCTGGAGACGCTGGCCAACGCCCAGGCGGTGAAGGTCGAGAAGCCGACGACGCAGCCGGCGGTTGCTTTGAAGAAGTAATGCGTAGTGCGTAGTGCGTAGTGCGTAAGTAGATGCGTAGTGCGTAGTGCGTAGTGCGCAAAGAAGGCGCAGACGGCTCCGTCCCCCCGTCCTCTTACGCACTACGCACTAAGCAATTTCCCTTGGTCATCAAACTCCACAATATCCGCAAACACTACCGCGTCGGCACGGAGCACATCCGCGCCGTCGACGGCGTGGACCTGGAGGTCGGCCGCAACGAGTACGTCGCGATCATGGGCACGAGCGGGTCGGGCAAGAGCACGCTGATGAACATCCTCGGCTGCCTCGACCGCCCGACGAGCGGCACCTACGAACTCGACGGGCGGCTCACCACCCGCATGAACGCGTCGCAACTCGCCATCGTCCGCAACGAGCGGATCGGGTTCGTGTTCCAGTCCTTCGAGCTCATGCCGCGGCTGACGGCCCTGAAGAACGTCGAGATGCCGCTGCTCTACAGCTCGGCCGGGTGGTTCGGCCGCACCGCCGGGGCCCGGGCGGCCCTGGAGAAGGTCGGGCTGGCCGAGCGGGTGCGGCACAAGCCGAACCAGCTCTCGGGCGGCCAGCGGCAGCGGGTGGCGATCGCCCGGGCGCTGGTGAACCGCCCGGCCATCCTGCTGGCCGACGAGCCGACCGGGAACCTCGACAGCCGCACGAGCGACGAGATCCTCGCGCTGTTCGAGGACCTGCACCGCCAGGGCCAGACGATCATCATGGTGACCCACGAACCGGACGTCGCCCGCCATGCCAAGCGCATCGTCCGCATGCGCGACGGCCGGGTGCTGAGCGACCTGCCGACGGCGCAGGACGCGGTGTCGCAGGTCGTGGCGAGCGGTTGAGGTGAGGAAGAAGTTTTAGAACCACGGAGAGCATGGTGGGCACGGAGGAGGAGAGGGAACCGCAGATTGCGCGGATTTCGCAGAAGGAAAGCGGCGTGTTGAGAAGAGTGGTCCGGTGTTGGTGAGTTCCTACCCCCTCGCCCCTGTACTCACGGGAGCGGGCGGGGGTGAAGGGATCTCGCCGCTCGCGTTGGCGTATGGGACCCACGCTCGCGCCGCCCGTGCGGGCGTCTCCTCCGACGCCTGCCGCGCTCTCCCCTACCCCTAACCCACACCCCTGAGTACAGGGGCGAGGGGATCGGAGAGCGTCACGCGAGCGGGGCGGTGCTCGGGAATGCCTAAGCAACGGGACCAATGCCGTCGCTTCGCCTTCGAACGATTATCATCTACCGAGGAATCCGCAGCACTTGCTCCGCCTCGCATCTGCGTCATCTGCGTCATCTGCGAAATCTGTGGTTAAAACTCTCTTCTCCGTGCTCTCCGTATTCTCCGTGGTGAACAGCCGCCCATGACCTTCCTCCGCACCATCGCCGTCATCCCGATCCTCGTGGCGCAGAGCGCGTGGCTCGCGCTCGGGCAGATCTGGGTGAACAAGACGCGCGCGGTCCTCACGACGCTCGGCATCGTGATCGGCGTCGCGTCGGTGACGGCGGTCATCGCGGTGCTGTCGGGGCTGAAGCGGAACGTGCTCCAGGAGTTCGAGTCGTTCGGCACGAATAAGATCTTCGTCCTGCCCCACTCGCCCGGCCAGCGCAACCGGCGGCAGAACATGGACGTCAACACGCTGTTCCGCACGCAGGACTTCGAGGGCCTGCTGCAGCACTGCCCGTCGATCCGCACGTTCACGCGTCTGCGACGAGCCGCAAGACGATCGCCCACGGCAGCCGCAGCGAGCAGGGCGTGGAGGTGACCGGCATCGAGCCGACGTGGCACGACATCGAGAACCGCCCGGTCGTCATGGGCCGCCCGTTCTCGCTCATCGACGACGCGCACGCCCGGCCGGTCTGCCTCATCAACCCCAAGGTCCGCGACACGCTCCAACTCGACCGCGACCCGACCGGCCAGTCCATCCTCATCGACGACCGCCGCTTCCTGATCGTCGGCGTCGTCGAGGAGCGCGTCGAGAGCTCGATGTTCGGCAGCGGCATGAGCGACTCGGAGGTGTTCATTCCGTTCTCCACCGCGCGGGTGAGCAAGGCGGTGCCGTTCATCGTGATCGCCGCCAGCCGGGCGCCGGAGGTGAGCGAGGAGGCGCGGGCCGAGCTGACGTTCTTCCTCCGCCGCCAGCGCGGGCTGGGCGTGGGGGACGAGAACAACTTCCGCGTCGAGGCCGTCGAGCGGTTCGTGCAGCAGTTCATGGGCGTCGCCGCCGCGATCACGATGGTCGCGACCGGCGTCGTCGGCATCTCGCTGCTCGTCGGCGGCGTCGGCATCATGAACATCATGCTCGTCAGCGTCAGCGAGCGCACGCGCGAGATCGGCCTGCGCAAGGCCGTCGGGCGCGCGGCCGGTGGCGATCCTGCTCCAGTTCCTCGTCGAGGCGGTCATGCTCTGCCTGCTCGGCGGGTTGATCGGCGTGCTGTGCGGGCAGGGCCTCGTCGCGCTCGTCGCCAGCGTGCCGGCCGCGAAGCTCGACAAGTCCACATCCCCGGGTGGGCGATCGCGCCTCGTTCGGCTTCTCGGCCACCGTGGGCCTCGTCTTCGGCATGTTCCCCGCGATCAAAGCCTCGCGGCTGGATCCGATCGAGGCGCGCTGACGGCATGAGGAGATCGCGAACACGAACGCCCAAGCGACGTTCGACGTCCAGCGTCGAGCGTCCGAGGCCGGGCATTCCGTTAAAGAACGTTGGACGTTGAGCGTCGGATGTTGGACGCTCGCTCTTCCTGTTCACCGGCTGCGCCGACGCCCTCGACCCCGGCCGCGACGACCTCACGGTCGGGGCGCGACCGCCTCCGGCACGTCGAGGCGATCGACCTGGCGAACCTCTCGGCCACGCCCCCCAGCACCGGCCCCGCGCCCCAGCCCGCGAGCCGCCCGACGACCGGCCCCGTCCCGCCGCCCGCCCGGCCGCAAACGCGGCCCGCGCCGACCGAAGTGCGGCTGACACTCGACGACGTCCGCCGGCTGGCGCTGCGGAACAACCTCGATTTGCGCGTCGAATTGCTCAACCCGACGATCGCGCGCACGAACGTCAGCGAGGAGGAGGCCCGCTTCGAGGCGGTGTTCACCACGAGCCTCGACTACGCGAAGTTCGACGCGCCGACCGGCTCGCGGCTCAACAGCTCGCAGGGCGAGAGCCTCGCCGTCACGCCGGGCATCGACGTCCCGCTCATCACCGGCGGCACGATCCGGCTGGCGGCGCCGCTCAACCGCACCGAGACGAACAACGAGTTCACGTTCCTCAACCCCTCCTACGAGACCGACGCCGCCGCCACGATCAGCCAGCCGCTGCTGCGCGGCGGCGGGGCCGACGTCACCTACAACGCGATCCGCATCGCCCGCTACGAGTACCAGGCCACGCAGGCGCGCACGAAGCTGGAGGTGATCCGCGTGCTGGCCGAGGCCGACCGCACCTACTGGCGGCTCTACGCCGCTCGGCGCGACCTCGAGCTGCGCCAGCAGGAGTACCGCCTGGCCGAGGCGCAGCTCGCCCGCGCGCGGCGGCAGGCGGCGGCGGGCGTGGTGGCGGAGGTGGACATCGTCCGCGCCGAGTCGGGACTCGCCGACCGCCAGGAGGCGATCATCGAGGCCAACAACGTCCTGCGCGACCGCCAGCGCGAGCTGAAGCGCATCCTCAACGCGCCCGACCTCGACCTGGCCGGCCCCGAGGTCCTCATCCCCGGCTCGCGCCCGGTCGCGGTCTACTACGAGATCGACGCCGACCGCCTCGTCGGCGCGGCTCTGGCCGGGCGGATGGAGATGCTCGAGCTGGAACTGCAGATCGCCGCCGAGACGGCTAACGTCCGCGCCGCGCGCAACGCGACGCTCCCGCTGGCCACGCTCGACTACACGTACAACGTCAACGGGCTGGGGCCGACGTGGGGCGAGTCGCTCGACGTGACGCGCGACGTGGACTTCGAGGACCACCGCGTCGGCCTGCGCGTCGAGGTGCCGATCGGCAACGGCGTCGCCCGCGCCCGCCTCCGCCGCGCGCTGCTCGGGCGGATGCAGGCGCTGGCGTCGCGCGAGCAGCGGGCGGCGCTGGTGCGGCAGGAGGTGTACGTGACGGTCGACAACCTCGACGCGAACTGGCAGCGCATCCTCGCCAACCGCCTGCGCGTCACGCTCGCCGCCCGCGTGCTCGACGCCGAGATCCGCCAGTTCAACCTCGGCCTGCGCACGAGCACCGACGTCCTCGACGCCCAGACCCGCCTGGCCGACGCGCAGGCGTCGGAGATCAGCGCCGTCACCGACTACCAGATCGCCCAGGTCGACCTCGCCTTCGCCACCGGCACTCTGCTGGGCGCGGCCCACGTGGAATGGGTGCCGGCGGGCGAGGGGCGGGAGGCGCGTTGAACGGGTGACGGGGTGAGCGGGTGACGGGGTGAACGGGTGAGAGATCTGGTCGGGAGCTCACCTCTCGAATTGCCGTTCGGTGGCGGATGCCCTTGATTGCTCCCTCTCCCCCGTACTCGGGGGAGAGGGCAGGGGTGAGGGGCGGAACGGAAGGTGGTGCGGTAATCGGGTGGCCGCGTGGTGGAGTAAAAGGCCTCTCCTACACCACCACTCGACCCCACCACCACTCCACCACCTCATTCGGGAGCGCAGGGGTGAGGGGCGGAACGGAAGGTGGTGGGGTGGTCGAGTGGTCGCGTGGTGGAGTAACAGGTCTTTCTTACACCACCACTCGACCACACCACCACTCCACCACCTCCTCATTCCCCCCTCACGTCCACCCCGCCGGCTTCCGCGGCACGAAGAAGCACCGCCGCGGCGGGCCCTTCGCGTCCTCCGTCGCGTGGTACGCCAGCGCCAGCGCCCAGAAGCGGTCGGCGTGGCCGTCCTCGTCGCGGGCGGCCTCGAAGCGGACGTGGCGCGAGGCGGTGAGCGTCCGCCGCACCTTGTGCAAGTCCTCGCGCACGAGCGGGTCGGCCGGCACGCGCACGAGGCGGTCCTGGAACAGCCGCAGCAGCGGCATCGCCAGCTCGGCCTTCACCAGGGCGGTGAAGTGGATCGCCTCGACGCGCCGGCCGAAGCGGCGGACGAGCCGCTCGCCGAGCATCGCGCCGATCCCGGTCGCGTCGACGCAGAGCCGGTGGACCGCGCGGTTCTGCATCAGCGCGTCGAGCATCCCCTCCTGCGCCGAGAACGTCGCGTCCTCCATCACACGCACGACGCGCGTGTGGAACACGTCGCCGACCTTCTCCAGCACCCACAGCACCGACCGGTCGTGCTTCCGCCCGACGTCGAAGCCGGCATAGAGTGAGGTGGGGAGCGGCGAGTGGGGGGTGGGGCGTAAGACGGTGCCCGACCGACTCCCCACCCCCCACGCTCCACTCCCCACTTCCTCCGTCGTCTCGCACGCTTCGATCAGCGGGTAGCTCAGGAGCGACGACTGCTCGTTGCCGGCGCGGCAGAGGTACTCCTCGTTCCAACTCCCCTCGTCCGGGCAACTGGCGCGGATCTCGGCGATGAAGTCCCGCCGGGCCGTCTCGTCGGGCGCGTCGAGCTTGCGGATCTTCTCGACCAAACCGTCGTTGACGGCGTCGAGCAGCGTGACGGTGTGGAGGGAAGGGGAGGGGGATTTCGGATTGCGGATTTCGGATTGCGGTTTGGAGGAAGGGAGACCGTCTGCCGCGCCCTCGGACGGCGCGGCGTCGCTGCCTTTCAATCCGCAATCCGCAATCCCAAATCCGCAATCTGCTCTACCGCTGGCTGACTCCACCAGCCGCGCGAAGAAACTCTTCTCGCCGTTGTGCGTGCTCCACACGCGCATCTGGTGTCCCCAGACGACGGCCGCCGGCTGCATGGCGGCGTAGAGCGCGCGGGGGTCGGCGTGGAACGCGAACTCGTCGGCGTCGGCGTCGCCGCCCTTGGAGCGGAAGAACGTCGGGTTGCTCGACCCGGCCACGATCCGCGCGCCGCCGTCGCGGAAGCGCAGCACGAACGCCGTCAGCCCGCTCTGCTCGTCGACCACCTGCGCGCCCATGTCGTCGGCCACGGCGTTGAACGCGCGGGCCCAGCGGTGGCAGCACTCGATGAACTCCCGCGCCGCCGACAGGTCGGCCGACGAGTGACGAGTAGTAGAGGTTCGACCCGATCGTGAGCCGCCGCTTCACGCGCGTACCTCGACGCGTACGTCCACCCGATCCGCCGCGACTTCTCGCCGATCGCGACGGCCGCCTCGTCCTTGATCCACCGCTGCTGGTACGGGAGGAAGTGATCGAGTCGCGGGATGGCGCGGCGCATGGGAGCCTCCGGGGTGGGGACGTTGGTTTGGGAAACAAGGCGATGACCGAAGAAACAATGACCGAGCCTCAATGACCAACAGATGACCGAGTCCTCATGACCAATGAGGGCGTGGGCGCCGGACGGTCTGCAGGCGAAAGACGACGGAGTGCGTCTGGTCCCCTCTCCCTGTACTCAGGGAGAGAGGGTTAGGGTGAGGGGCGGCGTCAAAGGATGAAGGCGGAAGGATGAAGGATGAAACCTCAGAGGCGGATCTCCGCTTCATCCTTCCGCCTTCATCCTTCATCCTTGGGTTCCCCTCACCCCCGCCCTCTCCCCCGAGTACGGGGGCGAGGGAGAGTGCGACTCGCCCGAACAAGGACCTTGGTCCACCGACGGTGCGAATGCTCCACGTCCGTCTCCCAAGCCCACGACCGCCTCGCGGCATGAACACGATGCGATCGGCGGCACCGCACAGGGGCCGCGTCGCGATCTTCATGGGTCATTCGAGCACTGGTCATTGTTGGTCATTGAGGCTTGGTCATTGAGCGTTTTCCGTCACACCCCCAGGATCTCCTTCCATGCGCTCGGCGACCTCCTTGCCGGTCGCCGCTTGGCCGCCTTTCCGCCCTCCCGGCGCGCGCGGCGCGTCTCGTCGAACTCGCGTCGGATGACTTCCAGCCGCCCGCGGCTGCCGACGGCGGCGGTCACGCTCTTGGCGAACTCGCTCAGGTCCCTGGGGCTCAGGCCGGCGGCGTTGAGCTCCTCGGTCGCGAGCAGGCGTTCCATCAGCAGTTGCTCGAACGCGCGCCAGCGCCGCCCTCGGCCAGCATCGACGCCGCCCCCGGCGCGCCCGGCGCGGCGGGCGGCGTCGGCGAGAGCGGCGGCCATCTCGGCGCGCCGCACGCCGGTGAACTCCTGGATGAACCGCTGGCGGTGCTTGGCGACGGCCGACTGGCTCACCGCGTACCCGCGGTCGCGCCACCGCGTCGCCGCGACCACCGTCGTCCGCGGGCTGCGCAGCAGCGCGCCTCGTACTCGCGCGCGGCGCGTCGCCCAGCATCGCGTCGATCTTCAGGAACGGCTTGGGGTTCGACGGCAACCCGCCCGGGCGCCCGCGCACGTACGTGTGCACCGCGTTGCGGCTGATGTCGTACCCGCTCGCCCAGCCACGCGACGGACGCGTCGAGCGTGCGCGCAGACTCGGCCAGCCAGCGGTTGAATGCCTCGAAATCCTCGCCGCTGAGTTCCTGGATGACTTTCGCGATTGGCATTTGTCGATCCTCCAGAACGTGTCGCTTGGGGAACGAGCAGGGTGTGGGAGTGGGGATGAGTGGTGAAGTGGTTATGTGGTGGAGTGATCGGAGGCTTGGTGGCCGGTCACCCGCAGATCGATGAATTGCGACCTCTCCCCAGTACGCTGGGGAGAGGGCGGGCGAGAGGGGCAGCATCGAAGGATGAAGGCGGAAGGATGAAGGATGAAGTCTGTCCCCGACGTTCCGTCTCATCCTTCCGCCTTCATCCTTCATCCTTACGTTCCGCCCTCTTCTCGCCCTCTCCCCGGCGTACCGAGGAGAGGGAGGCTGCAACTGATCAATTGGCACCTGACGGGCCACGGGCGGCCGCATCGTCGCTCACGATTGCCAACCTCCCACGCAACCACTCAACCACCCAACCACCCAACCACCCAACCACGTCCTACTCCCCACTCCCCACTCTTCCACTCGACTTTCGTTAAAGCCGCGGGTCGTCGACGAGCGGGTCCGGGTCGAGGGCCTCGCACACGAGGGCGGTGCCGCGGCTGGTGATGCGGAAGCTCATCAGGTCGAGGCCCGCGCAAGGCGCCCGCGCCGCGTGCGGTCGTCGCGCTCGGCGTGGCCGGCGGCGACGAGGTCGCGCAGCAGGCCGAGCAGGTGGTCCTCGTCGTCGGGCCGCTGCCCGGCGGGCATCGCGCCGTCGAGCACGTCGTGGACGAACGTCCCGCTGCACCACCCGCTCTCGGGCCGGACGCGGGCCGCGTGGAGCATCTGAAGGATGCCGGCGGAGCCGCCGGTCGCGCCGCAGGGCCGCGACGTCCTGATCTTGATCGGTCTTCATGGTCCGGACCTCCTGTGAAACGCGTGGGTGCGACATCTCGATCTCGTGGCGTCCCCACTTCGGCGGGGGCGAAGGTGTTTCGTGCAACTCGATCGGGTGGGACGAAGCTCGGCGTTTCGCGCCTCGCGGCCGGCTCGATGGAGCGGTCGCGGAATCCTGCCTCCGACACGCGGCGCGACGCGCTCGGCCCCTCACTGCGCACGCGTTCGCTCAGCACCGCGACGGTCGACGCGAGGTCGACGAGCTTCTGTTCGACGTGGCCGAACTTCCGCTCGAACGCCGTCTCGTGCCGCTCGAGGTCGCATTTGCCGGCGGCGTTCTCGCGGATCCAGTCCTTGAGCGTGTCGATCCGCCCGGCCATGGAGCAGCTCGATCTTCTGGTCGCGTTCGGAGAGTCCGCGGATCTCGCCGTCGCCGAATTGATGCGCTGCTTCAGGTCGTCGAGCGTGTGCATGAACGACTGGACGTGCCCGTTGACCTCGTGCGTCATCGCGCGGAACCGCTCGTCGACGAGGCGGGTGGTCGTCTCGTGCAGCTTCCCCTCCAGCCCTCGTACCGCCGCTGCCACGCGGTGAGCCGGAAGAGCCGCGACCGACACGACCGCGCTGAACACGAGTTGGAAGACCGCCAGCGAGACGTGCAGCCCGTCCCCAGCGCCAGCGGCAGCAGGACGGCCGGCGGGTGGGCGAGCGACAGGGCCGACGACGGGACGGCCGCGGCGAGGACGGCGAGTGCGGACATCGGATCACGCCGTGAGGCACAAGCGGCCGCCGGACAAAGGCGGGCCGCGCAGGCGACAAAAAAGCCTCGGCGGCCCCGCCGGCCGCTCCTACGGCGGCACGCGGGACCGACGGGCTTCGTTCACGTCCGGCGATCGTGATCGGACCAGCCGCAACCTCGCGGATCTCCACGCGAATCGCGCGCCAAACCGCATCGCAGGACGTCACCACACGGCCTCACGATGATGTCCTAACATTTACCGTACCGGGGCGGCTTGTCAAGGAAAATCGGCCGCGACGGCACGCCGTCGGCGCTCGACGGCGGGGCCGCCGCGCGGACGATAGGAACGCCGTCGCCCATGTTCTTTCACAGGGGTTGGAGATGAGCGTGAACGAATCATCCGACGGGGCGCACCGCCGCCCGCGGCAATGGCCGCTCCCGTGCCAAGTGGGTCATCGCCGTCGTGGTGGTCGCGGCAGGCAGCCGCGTGGCTGGGCTGGCGGCTCGGCGTGATCGAGGGGGCCGCGGTAGCGCGACGTGAACCGGTGGAACTACCCGACGCCGACGGAGGGCGGATACGCCAACGCGTCCGGCGAGTTGGTGATCCGCGGCGACTTCCAGAACCCGAAACAGTTCGGCGAAGGACTGGCAGGTGACGGGTTAAAGGCCGCGCGGAATTCATCGACGTGCGGGGGCAGTTCGTCATCGCGCCTCAGTTCGACGAAGCCTTTGGATTTAGCGAGGGATTGGGCCGCGTGGTCATCGACGGCCGCGTCGGTTTCATCGACGCGCCGGACGCCTCGTCATCCCCGGCGGTTCGAGCGGGCGGGAATGTTTTCCGAGGGGACTCGCCTCGTTCCTCGAGAACGGCAAGTGGGGCTACATCGACCGGACCGGGAGCGTCGTGATCCCGGCGACGTTGCGGGACGCCCGCGACTTCCGCGACGGCTTGGCCGCGGCCGTCCCTGGTTTGCCGACCTCGCGCGGCAGCTATGGTACATCGACCGGTCCGGCACGTTCGTCATCCCCCTCAGTTTTCGGTCGCTGGCGACTTCCGTTACGGAGGAGCATGGGTCGGCCTCGGTGCGTCGCGCCGGATGATCGACCCGTCGGGGCGCAACGATCCGCACCGCGCGGGCCGGTGAGATCCGGCACGCCTCGGAACGATCGGGAGCACGAGCCGCGGCACCGGGCGTCCATGCGAGCGACGGGGCTCCGTCCGCCGACGCGCGTCGGGTCCTACTCCTCTCCCGGTACGCCGGGAGAGGGCGGGGGTGAGGGTGCATTTCCGCACGACCAACCGAGAGGCCGCCCCACGCTGACGCACGCTCGGGGCACTGTGGGGAAGGGATCTTTCGGTCATCAGACAGTGCCGAAATGATCGCAGGGGACGCGGTGTTCGTCGAGAGGGCGGTGGCGCGGCTGTTCTTCCTCGCGCACGGCGTTCCCTCCCGTGTCGGGAAGGAACGCCGTCTCGTCGCTTGCTTGGAAATCAGCGAGCCCGCAGCCTCAGCTCAGGAGCTTCGCGTCGAGCGTGATCTTCGTGCCGCTCAGGGCCTTGGAGACCGGGCACCCGGCCTTGTGCCCCTCGGCGTGCTGGCGGAACGTGGCGTCGTCGATGTTGGGGATCTGGGGCCTGCAGTGCGCGCGCGATCGACGTGATCGCGAACCCTCGCCCTGCTTCGAACGTGACGTCGGCCGTCGTGATGCGCGTCGGCGTGAACCCGGCCTTGCCCAGCGCGCCGGACAGCCGCCATCGAGAAGCACCCGGCGTGGGCCGCCGAGCAGTTCCTCGGGGTTGGTCAGCGGCCCATCCCCGCGCGGGACCGCTAATCGTACGGCCCGTCGAACGCGCCGCTGGCGACCTTCAACTGCCCCTTGCCCTCGGTGATGCTCCCGGTCCAAACCGCGTCGGCCTTGCGTGTCGGCATCGTCGTGCTCCTTCCGTGCGTAAACGAGTTCCTCGGCGCAGCGCGCCGGCACCCGCCGGCACGACCGCACCATTGTAGCCGCCGCCGCGACGCGACGCGGCCGCCGCGGGTCGCGCCGAACGGGCGGCGTGACACCGGCGGGGACGCGGCACCGTTCGCGGCCCGGGCGCGCGGACGCACCGTCAACAGTAGCGGGAGCTATAGACGGGAGACGACGCGAAGGCGACAGCGTCCGGTCGCGGACGGACTGTCGCCCGCGTCCAGCCGCCGCTCGCAGAGCGGCGATCCCGCGGCATCGGAGCGCCGCCTGCGAGCGGCGGCGAAGCTGAAGTGTCGAACCACCGAATCCGGCGGGGGTCAGCAGGCGCGCCACGTCAGCTTCCGTGCGTCCGCGATCCCGGGCAAACTTCGACGGGTACCGGTTCATGCCACTACGCCCCGACGAGATACTGATCAATCGAGTACGATACGCCGTTCGACTCTCATGACACGCCCTCGCGTTCCATAGTATCTGCAACTTAAGGAAAGACGGAACATATACATCGTCCTGCCGATACTATACATTCCGAACATCCGTTGTCGGGCGTCACGGGCAAGTCTATAGTGTCTCGTCGACCGACGACGGTGGAAAGAATAGGCGTATCGGAGTCGATTGCCACAAACACGACAACTGTAGAGACTAGTCGTTCTATAGAATACCGAGCCGGGAGCATCCGACGCCATCTCCCAGGGGGCGTGCCCGGCCGTTGCGAGGGCGGGGGGCGGTGGGTACGCTGTCGGCCATGTCGTTGAACTGGGATGTGGCTGCGATCGCCGACCGCATCGGCGGGGCGCTGCGCGACGCGGAGGCGGACCTCCGGCTCGAGCAGGCGGTGTACGGGCTGGACGCGCGGGACGAGCCGCGCGCTGCAGGCGATGCTGGCTGACCCGGCTCGCGCCGCACTACGAGGTGAGCCGCGAGGTGCACTATCCGTCGTCGAAGGGCAACAAGCTCACGCACCGCCGGCGGTGCGACCTCGTGCTGCTGCCCAAGGGGAAGCCGCTGCGGCTCGACACCGCCGCCGACGCTGTTCGACCCGCCGCCCGAGGCTCAGCCGCCCGACGCGGCGATGTGGCTCGAGGTGAAGGTCGCCTACCAGTTCCGCGAGGGGGGCGTCCGCCACGGCGGGTACGGCGCGCAGTGGCGGCAGGCGGTGGTCGCGGACCTGAAGAAGATGGAGGCCGAGCCGCAGATCCACGAGGCGGGCCTCGTGCTCGTCGTGTTCAACGAGTCCGACGCGATCCTCGCCAAGGACCTCGAACTGTTCGAGGACGTGCTGGCCCGCCGGGAGGTGCTCGCCGGCTTCCGCCAGGTCCGCACGGTGCCGATCCTCGAGCCGCAACGGCCACCGCATCTGCACCGTCGCGGTGTGGCCGACGGTGCAGCGATGAAGAGGGGCGCCGCGGTTCATTCATCGTGGTGCAGCTTTGGCGGAGGTGTCATCCGGCAAGAGCGGCGGCTTCCGCCCGCGGCTGTCAAGTGCGGTCGAGAGGTTACACGGTGATCTCCTGTCGCGCGTGCGAACCACGTCGTTCTCGTACTCGCGTCCGGGGCCCGACGCGTCCGGTCCGCCGCGTTCCTTGCACGGGGCGGGGCGGGGTGCTAGAAGCGGGGCATGGCCCGCAGCGAGCGCTCCGCCGGCTTCGTCCTGTACCGCCGCCCGGCCGCGGCGGGCGCGGAGGTCGAGTACCTGCTGCTCGATTACGGGCGGCACTTCGACTACCCCAAGGGCCACGTCGAGGCGGGCGAGGACGACCTGGGCGCGGCCGTCCGCGAGCGCGAGGAGACGGGCATCGCCGACGCCGCCGTCGCCGACGGCTTCCGCCACGAGCTCGTCTACTACTTCCGCGACCGCAAGAAGGGGCTGGTGCAAGACGGCCGCTCTCTTCCTGGCCGAGACGCGGGCGGCCGAGGTCGTGCTGAGCCACGAGCACGTCGGCTACGTCTACCTGCCCTACGAGGCCGCTGCTGAAGCAGGTGACGTTCGCCGGCCGCGCGGCAGGCGCGCGGCGCACGCGCACCTCGGCGCGCGACGGCCGACGCCGCCCCTGTCCGCCGCCGCCGCGGACCACGCAGTCGCCGCCGACCGCAGTCGCCCCGGCCCGCGCCCGGCCTGTTCAACGACGTGCCGCCCGCCCCGTGACGCCGTTGCCAGCTGCGCGCGACGCGAGCCGCGAGGCCGTCTTCGCTGCTGCTCCGGCACCCCTTCACGGTTCCCACACCGGTTGCCGAAGCCGTGCTGACGTGCCCGGCGCCGGCAACCGCAGGGCCCACGTCGTCCCGCCCGCGCGGCCCGATCGCCGCGACCGAGCCGCGTGAATCCGTGCGGGTGTCCTGTTTCGCGATTCTCTGAAACGAGAGGAAAACCGCGATTGTTTGACCGCCTTCCGCGACGCGCCAACTATCGTGGCGGGAAAACGGAGGTGCTGCTTGACCTAATCGACGGCGATTCTCGCCGCCTCATCGAACGTCACCTCGAGGGATTGCTCCGCCGCGTCCTCGCCGCCGACGGCGCGGCCGACCTCACGCCACTCACCGAGGCGATTTCCCGCTTCGTCCTCGCCGGCGGCAAAGCGTGCGGCCGCAGCTGTGCCTGTGGACGTACGTCGGGTCAGCAGCCGGGAGTCAGGAGTCACGTAGCAGGTTCCCCACTGACCCCTGACTCCTGCACGCTGACTCCTGCCCCCGACCTCGCCTTTGCGCGTGGGAGCTGTTCCACGCGTTCCTGCTCTGCCACGACGACATCATCGACGCCGACCGCCAGCGCGATCAGCCGAGCCTCCACCGCCAGTCGCGCAGCTCGACGGCGGGTGCCCGACGTTCGGGCGGAACCTGGCGATCGTCGCCGGCGACCTGCTGTCGGTCGCGTCGGTGCGGCTGCTCCACGAGCTCGACCTGCCGGCCGAGACGCCGCACCGCGACGTGCTGCGGCTGTTCCCGCATCGCCTGCACGACCGGCTACGGGCAGGCGGTCGACATCTGCTGCTCGCACGCCGATCGACGCCGTCGGCGAGCAGATCTGCTCCGCGAGTACCGCTGGAAGACCGCCGCCTACACGTTCGAGGGGCCGATGGTCAGCGGCGCGATCGTCGCCGGGCGCGTCGCCCGAGGCGCGGGCGGCGGTGTCGGCGTTCGCCGGGCGCTGGGCGAGGCGTACCAGCTCCACAACGACCTGCTCGACCTCGCCGAGCCGGCCCACGCGGGGTGCGACCTCGTGCAGGGCAAGCTGCACCGTCTCGCTGCTGCGGGCGCGGGCGGAGATGGGCGACGCCGAGCGGCGCGGGTTCGACGCGCGGCTGGCCGCCCTGCGACGGCGAACGGCCACGCGGTGGAGATGGCCGAGGAGATCCGCCGCGAACTCCACGCCCGCGGCGCGGCGGCTACACGGCCGACCTGATCGACGAACTGCTCGACCGCCGCCGCCGCCGCCGCCGCCGCCCCGCTGCCGGGCGCCGCTGGGGATCGATGCGCAAGATGCTCGCGGGCTCGCGCGCGACGTACTTCGCCACGCCGGCGGACCGTGCCGCCTCGATCCCGACGCGCTCGTGTCGCCCGACGCCCTCGCCTCCTTCGCCGGCGGGCAGGTGTGACGCGGGTGGAGGTCTCCAGCGGATGTCCTTTCTCGTCCGGTCCGACTCGAGAGCCGCGGCAGAACACCAACGACTCAAGCCTGACGCGTCACCGGACCCGTTTAGCCGCTGCTCGCAGAGCGCGCGGTTCGGTCGTCAGAGAATGTAGTGCGGATCGATGCCGTTCGGTCCTTTGGAGCGCCGCTCTGCGAGCGGCGGCTAAACGGGGTAAACCCTGAGGGGCTCCGAAGGGTCTCGGTTCGGTGGCAACCGATCGCGGGCCGGGATCGTTCGGAGTAGACCGAGATGACATCACTCGAACTGAACGCCGCCGCCGCAGCAGCTTCCGATCCGGGCGCGGCGTCGGTGGACGGCCGCGCCGGGGCGCCGCGCGGCACGTCATCGGATCGTTCGTCGCCCGCGGCCACCGACCCGCACGCCCCCCGCGCGATCGTCATCGGCGCGGGCTTCGGCGGTATCGCCGCGGCGCTGCGCCTCCGCGCCCGCGGCTATCGCGTCACGCTCATCGACAAGCAGGACAAGCTCGGCGGCCGGGCCTACGCCTACCACCGCAACGGCTACACGTTCGACGCCGGACCCACCGTCGTCACCGCGCACTTTTTGTTCGACGAGCTGTTCGAACTCTTCGGCAAGCGGCGGGCGGACTACATCAACTTCGTGCCGGTCTACCCGTGGTACCGCATCGGGTTCGCCGACGGCTCCACGTTCAACTACGGCGGCACGCTCGAGCAGACGCTGGCCGAGATCCGCAAGATCGAGCCAGCCGACGCCGACGGCTACCTGCGGTTCCTCGAGCACTCGAAGCGCATCTTCGACGTCGGCTTCACGCAACTCGGCGACCAGCCGTTCGACACGATGGCGTCGATGCTCCGCTGCGCGCCGGCGCTGCTGAAGCTCGGCAACTGGCGCACCGTCTGGCAGATGGCCGGCAAGTACATCAAGAACGAGAAGCTCCGCCGGGTTTTCAGCTTCCAGCCGCTGCTCGTCGGCGGCAACCCGTTCAACACGACCAGCATCTACTCGCTCATCCACTACCTCGAGCGCGAGTGGGGCGTCCACTTTGCGATGGGCGGGACGGGCGCGATCGTGGACGGGCTGCGGCGACTGATGGAGGAGGAGGGGATCGAGATCCGGCTGGGGGAGGAGGTGGAGCTGATCTCGGTCACGTCTAAGCGGTCGAGGTGGACGGGTACGTACGTGCCGAAACACGTCAGCGGCGTCTACTTGGCACCCGAGGTGCGGGTCGACGCGGAAGTGGTCGTTACGAATGAGGACGCACCGTCTGTTTACGCAAACCGAATCATCGATGACGCCGACGTGCCGCTCTACCCCGACCGATGGACTGTGAAGAAGCTGAAGAAGCTGAAGTACTCGATGGGCCTGTTCGTCCTCTACTTCGGCACGACGCGGCAGTACCCCGACGTCGCCCACCATACGATCCTGCTCGGCGAGAAGTACGAACAGCTTCTGAAGGAGATGTTCGACCAAAAGACGCTGGAGATGAGCGACCTGTCGGTCTACCTCCACCGCCCGACGGCCACCGACCCGTCGATGGCGCCGCCGGGGTGCGACAGCTTTTACGTGCTCGTCCCCGTCCCCAACCTCCAGGGCGGCCAGGACTGGAAGACGCTCGGCCCGCGGTACCGCGACGTCGTCGTCGACTACCTCGAGCGCACGCACCTGCCCGGCCTGCGCGCGTGCATCACGGAAGACTTCTACGTCACCCCCGAGCACTTCCGCGACAACCTCAACACGATGCACGGCACCGGCTTCAGCATCCAGCCGACGTTCGACCAGTCGGCCTACTTCCGCTTCCATAACAAGAGCGAGGACATCGAGGGCCTCTACTTCGTCGGGGCGGGCACCCACCCCGGCGCCGGCATGCCGGGCGTGCTCTGCTCGGCGAAGGTGCTGGAACACGTCCTGCCGCCGGTGGTGAAGAAAGACTAACCGCGGCGACGCGGCGGGGGTTGCGTCTAACGAGTCCTGCTCGTGTGCGCCCGTCCCGACTCGTCCACCCGCCGCGATCAGTCACGCCCTTCGCGCCGGTGCAACCTTATGTATAGCGGGAGTCGCTGGCCGGATCCGGGGCGGTGCTGCGCTCTGCCCCGGCGCGCGTGCGGCGGCTGCCGCTACTGAGGCGGTAGACACGCCCACGCCGGTGCCGTCGAGACGTGTCGAGCCTCCTCGGTTCATCAAACGTTAGCCGAACGCTCATCCCGCACGCCGAAGGGCGCGGGCACCGCACGCATAGACTGCGCCGCGGAGGCCAGTGCGCGAAGTAACGGATTGCCCGATGTCGGGCGGGAGAAATGCGAATGAAGGCTGTACGTGTGCGACGAGTTTGGGCGTCGGCGGGGATCGTTGCGGGGTCGCTCGTCTCGGTGGCGGCGTGGCCGCGGTCGGCGGCGGCGGCGCCGCTCCAGCCAAACGACGCGGTCATCGGCCTTAGCACCAACGACCCGGCGACGTCGGTCGAGGTCGTCCGGCGGACCGGCCCGACGGCCGGCACCGCCGTGCCGGACGCGTACGCGCAGCCGTTCGTGCAGTCGATCGAGTTCGACAACCTCAACGGGCTCACCCACAACGCGCGGGGCAACCTGCTCGGCGTGAACTTCGGCACGTCCGGCGCGGGCGGCACGATCTACAACTTCGCCACCGACACCGAGAACGGCACGTTCCAGACGATCGGCACGACCGGCGGCGAGACCGGCACGACGCTCAGCCGCCTCACCGGCCTGGCCGTCAACCCGTCGAACAACGAGGTGGTGACGGTGGGGCGCGACACCGGCCGCTTCATCGTGTTCGACTACACGCCCGGCAACGGCGACGGCACCGGCGCCGCGCTCGTGGGCGGCCGCGAGACCGGCGAGGCCCTCACGGTCGGCGCCACGCAGGGGCCGGCGTTCCTCGACGACGCGCGGGCGGTGGCGCTCGGCAGCAACGGCGACGTCGTCGTCGCCAACACCGGCAGCACGACGACCGCCCCGACCGCCACGGTCGCCCGCACGCTGGCGATCCCCGGCGCCGGCACCGCCGCCACCGACGCGGAGTTCAACGCCGCGCTCTCCCCCTACGTCTTCGCGATCGCCGGCCGCTTCTCCGGCGGCGTGACGAGCAACACGCTGTTCGTCCTCGACCCGTCGAACGGATTCGCGACGCTCAACGAAGTCGACCTCAGCACGTCGCTCAACACCGCCCGCGAGATCGCGTTCAACGCCAACGGCGACCTCCTGATCAGCCAGTTCAACGCCGGCGGGTCGGGCCCGATCCTCGACGTCATCCCCGCCGCCGCCGTCGACGCGCTGACGCTGGCGGACAACTCGTCGCTCGACTACTACCAGACCGCGACCTCGTCGAGCTTCAACGGCTTCGACGCCGCCATCAGCGTGCCCGAGCCGTCCGCGGCGGGCCTGCTGTGCGCGGCGGGGGCGCTGGCGCTGCGGCGGCGTCGACGCCGCGGGCACGGCGATGTGGTCGCGGGGGCGTGAGCGTTGGTGAGGAGACTCAGTCGTCTCTCAACAAGGGTTGTCTGCGGAGCCCGCGACCGGGACTACTCGATTCTCTCGGTATGCCGGAGAGGGCAGGGGTGAGGGTGCGTGTCCGCCGTCTGGGATGGATGGTTCCCCAACCTCGAATGCAGGGGTCGCCGGCAGGCGGGTCTACCACCGCGCGCGGGTGGAAGGTGCTTTCTTCCCGGGCCTTCGGGCCGGCTGCGAAACGGCGGACGATGCCGCGCGCTTCGCGGTGTCCCGTCGTTCACGTGAGGTGAATCCGCGCGCGGGGGTACACCTTCACCGCTACCCGCTCTCCGAGTGCCGGAAAGCTGCCGCGCGGCGCGCAGCGGGATCATTCATCATGACGCGGGCCGCGGGCGCGCGGCGGAACGAGCCGGCCTCCGCGCCTCCGCGGTTCAATCGCTCTTACGTCACTCGTCCGTCACGCACCCCTCGGACGCGCTCTTCACGTTCTTGATGTACTTGTGGAGCGTGCCGCGGGTCGCCTTCAGGGCGGGTTGCTTCCACGACTGCCGGCGGCGCCCCAACTCCGGGGCGTCGACCGACACGTCGATTCGGTTTTTCACGGCGTCGATCGTGACCGTCGCCGTCGCGGACGAGGGCGATCGGGCCGCCGTCGAAGGCCTCGGGCGTAACGTGGCCGATGATGAACCCGTGCGACCCGCCGCTGAGCTGCCCGTCGGTGATGAGCGCGACGTCGTTCAGCATCCCGGCCGCCGGCCAGCGGCTGGTGGGCGTCAGCATCTCGGGCATGCCGGGGCCGCCCTTGGGGCCCTCGTAGCGAATGACGACGACGTCCCCCTTGTTGATGCGCTTCTCCTCCAGCCCGCGAAGCATGTCCTCCTCGGCGTCGAAGACGCGGGCCGGGCCGGTGAACTTCGTGCCTTCCTTGCCGGTGATCTTCGCCACGCGCCCCGTCGGCGAGCGAGCCGCGGAGGATGCGGATGTGGCCGTCCTTCTTGATCGGATTGTCGAGCCGCGTGGACGATCGGCTGGCCCTTCGTGAGCGGCGGTAGCTCGCTGACGTTCTCGGCAAGCGGCTTGCCCGTGACGGTCATCTGCGAGCCGTCGATCATCCCGGCGTCGATCATCATCCGGATCACGCCGGGCGTGCCGCCGAAGTTGTGCAAATCTTCCATCACGTACTTGCCGCTCGGCTTGAAGTCGGCCAGCAGCGGCGTCTCGTCGCTGACGCGCTTGCCAGTCGTCGATCGTGAGGTCGAGGCCGAACGCGCGGGCCATCGCGATCGAGTGCAGCACG
Source organism: Phycisphaerae bacterium (assembly GCA_030448225.1). Next base: position 32,675 of record JAUJNJ010000040.1, on the reverse strand, counting down.
GCGTTGGTCGACCCGCCGAGCACGATCGTGATCCGCATCGCGTTGACGAAGCTCTGGCGGGTGACGATGCGCGCGCGGCTTGAGGTCGAGCTCCAGCAGCCGCTGCACGGCGCGCCGGGCGCGGACGCACTCGTCGAGCCTTTTCCGGCGAGTCGGGGCGGAGGCGGAGTAGGGGAGCGAGAGCCCGAGCTGCGATGAACGACGACATCGTGTTGGCGGTGTACATCCCGCCGCACGCGCCGCGCGGGGCAGGCCTTGCGGAGGATCGTGACGCGCTCGTCTTCCGTGATCGTGCCGGCGAGTTTCTGGCCGTAGGTCTGGAAGGCGGAGATGACGTCGAGCTTCTCCTCGGTGCCGCGGATGGTGGCACAGCCGGCGCGGATCGATCCGCCGTAGACCATGAGCGACGGGCGGTTGAGGCGGGCCATCGCCATCACGCAGCCGGGCATGTTCTTGTCGCAGCCGGGGATGGTGACCAGGCCGTCGTACCACTGGGCGCCGACGAGCGTCTCGATCGAGTCGGCGATGAGGTCGCGCGACTGGAGCGAGTAGCTCATGCCGCTGGTGCCCATCGAGATGCCGTCGCTCACGCCGATCGTGTTGAACCGCATGCCGACCGACCTGGCGGCCGTCACGCCCTCCTTCACGCGGTCGGCCAGGCCGTTGAGGTGCATGTTGCACGGGTTGCCCTCGTACCACACGCTGGCGATCCCGACCTGCGGCTTGTCGAGGTCGGCCGGCGACAGCCCGGTGGCCATCAGCATGGCCTGCGACGCCCCTGGCTGGCCGGCTGGGTGATGCGCGAGGAGAAACGGTTCAGACCGACGGTGGATTGCATGTCCGGGAGACCTCCGAAACCTTTAAGTTATGCGAGTGGGGGAGAGCCGTCCAATCGCCCGGGGGAGCGTTGCGCGGCGGATAATTGAACCACGGAGACACGGAGACACGGAGGGAGGCGGAAAAGACGCGGAGGAAAGATGGCCAGATGGAAGACGGAGGAAGACGAACGGCGCGCGTGGCCACTCTGGCCTTTTCGTCCATCCTCGATCTCCCATCCTCCATCTTCGTTTTCTCTTCCTACCTCCGTGTCTCCGTGTCTCCGTGGTTCAATTTCATCCCGAAGCAGGATTCCTAAGCCGCCGTGCCGGATTTGCGTAATACGTCGGCCCGTTCGGCGAGGGATTGCGTGCGCTCGCGGCTCTGGGCGATCGGGGCGACGAGGTCGCGCAGCCACTGGAGGGTTTGGGTGGTGAGGTTCAGCGCGGGGTCGGGGTAGTCGGCCGACCGCCAGCGGGCCAGCAGGCGGCTGAGGCGGCGCTGCGTACCCCAGCGCAGGGCGAGCCAGATCACGGTGAACCAGATGATGAGGAACGTGGCGTTTTTCAGCAGCGCCTCGCCGCTCAGCACCGACACGAGCAGCCCGAGCAGGCGGCGCCAGTCGGGCGCGAACCAGTTCACTTCCAGCGTCGCGTCGTTGAGGAAGCCGGACAGGATCGGCTGCACGATCGGGAACCAGAGCAGCGCGCCGATCGTGAGCAGCCAGCGGAACAGCGGGGCGATCACGCCGCCGCGGCCGGCGAGCGCGTCGCGGGCGGCGGCCCGCTGGCGATCGACGGTCGCGGCGAGCGTCCGCCGCAACTCGGCGGCGGCGGCCTCGGCGGGCATGTCCTCCCACAGGTGGTTGTTCCGGTACAACTCGGCGGCGGCGGGGTGGGCCTGGCGCAGTTGCGCGAACGCGGACTGGATGCGCCCCGACAGCGGCCGGCCGTCGCCTTCGAGGTAGGCGTCGACGAGCGCGTCCGACCCGCGCAACCCCGTCCGCCCGGCGGGGCCGACGTTGCTCCGCCAGACCGCCAGCAGCGGCGCGAGCAGCGTGTGCACGAGGTTCACCAGCGGCCAGCGGGCGACGCGCCGGCGGAGGATCTCGTCGCCGGTCGCGAGGCGGTTGGCCGGGTCGTCGAGCAGGCGCGGGATCGCCCCCTCCAGCAGCGGCTCGCCGACGCGCGTGGCGACGAGTTCCTCGGCCTCCTCCTGCAACCGCGCGAGCCGGCCGGCGCGCTCGCCGAGGCGCTGGCCGTCGAGCCACGTCAGCAGCGACTGGTCCTGCCGCCGGACCGCCAGCGCCTTGGACTGCCGCACGACCTCGTCCGACTTCTGCCGCGACAGCAGTTCCCGCACCTTCGGCAGGTCGTACCGGTCCGCCCGCAGCGCGCTGATCATGAACACCCGCGCGGGCCCCGGCAGCCCGAGCGTCTTGCCGATCCGCGCGCCAAAGTCCTCCGCGATCTCGCGAGCCTCTGATGAGGACGCGGCCCCATCCCCTCCTGACTCTTGACCCTTGACTCTTGACCCCTCTCCCCCGTCCAACTGGTCCACCTTGTTGAGGCAGAACACGAAGTTCGCCGCGGCGTTGCCCTGCGCGACCCGGCGGAGCATGTCCTGCGGCTGGCGGTCGGCGTACTTCTCGATGCTCTGCACCCAGACGGGGAAGAGCATGTGTCGCAGCATCGTGCGCGTCACCTCCAGGTGCGTTTCCCAGTGGCTGTCGATGTCCGGCAGATCGAGCAGCACCTGGCGCAGCAGGTGCGGCGAGTCGTGCGTGACGATGCGGTACTTGCCCGGCACCTCGCGCTCCAGCAGCGCGCGCAGCCCCGCCTCCTGCGACGCGTGCGCGTAGGCGACGACGCTCTCGGTCCCCGGCCCGTGGGAGGTGATGGCGGTGATGTTCCGGCCGACCAGCGCGTTGACGAGCGCGCTCTTGCCGACGTCCTTCCCGCCGATGATGCCGATGAGGTAGAACCCGCCGCCGCCGCCCGGCGGGGGGGCGGCCAGCGCGTCGTCGGAGAGGACCGGCGCGTCCTCGGCCAGCAGGTCGGGCTGCTCGGCGCCGGTCAGGTCGATCGTCTCGCGCACGAGTTGTTCAACGGCGGGCGTCACGGGTGGAAATGTAACCGGTGGGCGTGGTGAGACGAAACCCGCTCCGCGAACCTCCCGCCACGGGCCGCGGGAGTCGCTCCGCGTCTTCGCGATCCGTCGGGCTCCGTCAGCCCCTTTACAACCCCGCCGCCTGCGCCGCCTCGTTCACGGCCGCCTCCAATGCTTCGAGCTTCGCGGGGGAGGGGGCGCGGCGATCAAGCCACTCGCGCACGGCGGCGATCTGCTGGTGGGCGAGGCGGGCGTAGCGCTCGCCGATCTTCGCATTGGTCGCGCGGGTGCGGCCGGCGACCTCGTTGCTGATCTTCTCCGTCAGCCACGTCGCCAGGCCGTAGCCGCCGAGGACGAGCAGATCGACGTGGCCGAAGAACGCGCTGTGCGTGACGAGGACGACCGTCAGCAGGTACGGCGCCGCCTCCGACCACCGCGCCAGCTGCTTGCCGCCGGGCAGGTACTTCAGCAGCGTCTCGATCGCCTTCGTGTCGCGCGGCGTGGCGTTCCACCGCTTCTCCAGCCAGTCCTTCAGCTCCGCCAGTTCCTCCTCGGCGATCCGCCCGGCGGCGGCGGGGTCCATCCGGGCGGCGGCGTAGCCGGCGGCGGCGTCGGGGTCGGCCAGCCACTTCTCGCCGGCCGGGTTCGAACGCAGCGCGTCGTCGATGCGGCTCTGCAGTACCGCGAACTGGTCGCGGAGGACCGAGGGGAAGTCCGGCACCTCGCGCGTCGCGCCGTCGCCGCCGGTGCCGGGGTCGAGCGAGTTGGGGCTGATCTCGCCTTTCGCCACATAATCCCACGCGAAGCGGGGGAGGCGCATCAGCAGGCCGGGCGCCTGGCGGACGCGGTCGAGGATGCGCTGCGGGCCCATCAGGTACAGGACGCTGCGCTCCTGCATCCGGCGGCGGAGCTGCTGGGTGATCGGGTTGACGTCGACGCCCGGCGTCGGCGCCTCCATCGCCCGCAGTGACGCGACGATGCGGTCGGCCTCGACCCGCTCCTGCCGCAGCGGCGCGACGACCTGGTCGTTGAAGCGCCCGAGCAGGTCGGCCGCCCGCAGGCGCAGGCCCTCCTGGCGGGCCTCGGGCGCGTCGCCGCGGGCGATCGTGCCGAGGACGCCCCGCAGCGCGTCGAGGCTCGCCTCCGGCGGCGGCTGGTAGGCCGAACCGTCGCGCGGGATGGCGAAGACCGAGCCGTTGCCCGGCGGCGGGGCGGCGGGGGCGCTCGCGCGGTCGTCGCCGCCGATCCGGGCGGTGAGCGTCGCGAGCTGGCGGCGGTAGTCGTCGAGGACGGCGGCCTCCTCGCACTTGTTCATCACGTAGAGCGCCGGCACGCCGTACCGCCGGGCGAGGCGGTAGTAGGGCAGCAGCTCGGTCATCTGGTACTTCTCGGGCGTGACGAGGAAGAGCACCGCGTCGGCCCAGCGGAACGCGCGGTCGGCCTGCGCGTGGTGGGCGGGCTGGTCGCCGTCGAGGTCGGGCGTGTCGACGACCGTCACCGGGAGGTCGGTGCTCGCCTCGGCGACGAGCAGCGCGTCGACCTGCCCGCGCGCCGGCAAATCGGCGGCGGCGAGGGTGACGCGGCTCAGCCCGAGCCAGCCGTCCGGGACGTCCTTCGCCCGCCGCGCGATCGCGACCACGCCGCTCGTGAACGTCCGCCGGAAGCTCGCGGCCGACACGTTGGCGGCGAGCAGGCGGTTCACGAGCGTGCTCTTGCCCGTGCCCGTGCCGCCGGTCACGGTCACCAGCGGCGGCCCGTCGTGCCCGGGCCGGCGGCGCAGGTGGAAGCGCAGCGCCGCGGCGTCGGCCCGCCAGCGGTCGGCGGCGGCGCGGGCGGACCCGCCCGCGCCGGCGAGCGCCGCGGCGAGTAGACCGACGATGCGGGCGAGGAGCGGGTCGAGCTTTTCGAGCCGGGCGTTCATATGACGGTCAGGTTAACCACGAACCGGCGGGGAACGGGGGAGTGGCGGTCTGGTGGCGTGGGGTGGTGGCGTAGGCGGAGGCGTTCGCTCCGCGACTCCGCCACCTGTTCCGCCGCGCCGCCCACCCTCACCTTCAGGCGTTTCGCTCCGTGCTTTGATCGGTGACGTTCACTTCTTCGTCGCCGCCTTGGCGTCGCCCATGAAGAACGCGCGCATCGCGCCGCCGACCTCGCCGAAGGCGAGCGGGCGGATGCGGTAGTCGATCACGGTGCCCTCGATCGCCACGCTCGTCGGCTGCAACTGCGTGAGGATGCGGTCGAACTCGCTGAACAGCGGCAGCTTCACGCCCTTCAGCGGGCGGGCGACGCCGACCGCCGTGCCGTCGAGCGGGCTCTGGGGGAGCGCGCGATCTGCCCGATCGCGGCCATCGCGCGGATCTCGGTGCCGCGGTTGAAGTGGTGCCGCAGGTTGTCCGCGTAGAGCGTGCCGTCCTCGAGCCGCACGTCGACCGTGCCCGACCCGGTCGGCGTCCGCATGTTCTGCCCGAGGTTCATCAGGTTGTAGAGCCGCGGCGAACGCGTCGATGTTGCCGAGGTTCGCCTCCGACAGCTCGATCCGCCCCTGCCGAGAACGCCTTGCTGAGCCGCTCGAGGAACGCCGGCACGGCGTCGGTCTCCACCACGGTCGTCCGGCGCAGCGGGCGGGTCGCGCCGACGAGGGTGATCGTGCCGTTGAGCGCCCGGGCATCGGGTCGGCGTCGGGGGAGCCGGTGTGGACGATCTGGTCGAGGTCCAGGTCCTTCAGGCGGAGCGTCATCTGCGACGACACGACGTTGCGCGTGTCGCTGGCGGCGTGGCTGCTGAAGCGGCCCCACAGTTCGATCACGCCGCCGGCCACCTCGATCGTGCTGGGCTTGTCGGCCAGGTCGGCGAGCACGAGGCGTTTGAGGTCGGTGTAGGCGTTGACCTCGAGCAGCGCGAACTGGATCTCGCGGTGCTGCCCGGCGTCGGAATCCAGCCGCAGCGTCGCCAGCCAGCGCGTGCTGCCCGGGGTCCTTCGACGGCTCGAGGCGGAGCGACCCGCCGTACGTCCCGTCGAGGCCGACGGCGACGGGGAACAGGTCGGCCAGCAGGCGGGCGTCGACCTTCGTCCAGTCGAGGCTCGCGGGCGTCGAGCGGGTAGTCGAAGTCGATCATCGCCTGCCCGTCGACGTCGCCGCCGAACGACTTGATCGACACCTTGCGCACGTCCGCCTGGCGGCCGAGCATGCTGGCGAGCACGAACGCCTCGGCGACCGGCGTGCCCTCGGCGCTCATGTTCGCGGTGAACTGGAGGTCGCCCGTGACGCTGAGCGTCTTGGGCACCCACGGCAGCAAGGTCGGCGTGCCGCCGCCCTTGCCGGGCACGGCGGCCAGATCGATCGTGAGTTTCTGCGTGCCGCCCGAGACGTCGACCCACGCGGCGGGCCCGACCTCGACCGGCCAGCCCGCCGCCGTCAGCGAGACGACCAGCCGCTTCGGCCGCGCCAGCTCCATGCGGGCCGTCGCGTCGGTCCGCCCGTTGACGGTCACCCGCCGCCGGCGCGCGGGTCACGCTGCGGGTGAGCTGGATCGGGTCGATCGCGAGCCGGCCGCCGGCGAGCTTCGTGGTGGCGTCGATCCGGTCGGCGACGAGGCCGGCGGCCTTGCCGGTGACGGCGAGCTTGCCGTCGACCTCGACCGCGGCGAGTTGGGGGCGGGGATGTTGATCGCCCACTGCCCGCTCAGCAGCCCGGTGAAGTCGTCGCGCTTGAGGAACTGCCCGACCTCCGCCAGCGGCAGGCCGGCGACCTTCACGCCGACGGTCACGCCGCGCGTCTTGGCGTCGTAGACGGCGTCGACGTCCCAGCGCCCTTCAGCATCGACAGGCGGTTCGTGCGGACGACGGGCGCGCTCGTTGTCGATCCGGCCGCGGACCTCGGCGGTGATCTTGTCGATCAGCGCTCAAAGGCGGTCAGGTCGTTGGCGCGGAGGCGGCCGACGAGCTCGAGGTCGCGTGGGCGGCGGCGGTGCCGCTGAGGTGCGCCTCGCCGCGCGCAGGAACCCGACGACCGGCGGCGCGTCCGCCCGCCCGGCTCGGGGCGGCAGGTGCGCGACGTAGACGTCGAGCTCCACGGGGCGGGGGCGGTCGAACACGTACCACCCGTTGGCGAAGAACTCGAGCTCCTGGCCGCGGACGTAGAGCTGATCGAGCCGCACGTGGTCGGGCGTGCCCCAGCGCCGAGCATCATCGCCAGGCCGAACCCCTGCTTCGGGATCGCGACCGAGCCGCAGTCGAGCCAGACGTGCCAGTGGCGGGTGGCGAGGTCGAGTTCGCCGCGCGTCTCGGCCTCCTCGCCCGGCTTCTGGGCGTCGAGCAGGCGGACGACGGTGGACCCGGTCTTGGGGTTGCGCGTTTCGACGGTGGCGACGAGGCCGTCGAGGCTCACCGGGTAGTTGCCGTGCCAGTCGAGGTTCTCGCCGCGGAGCGTCCAGTCCATCTCCGACCAGCCGGTGCGGCCGTTGCCGTCGATGACGACCGCGGCGTCCCAGGGGCCGTCCGGGCCGCCTCGCCGCGCGAGACGAGCTTCGCCGCCACCTGCGGGCGGTTGGGGAACGGGGTGGTGAGGCGGGCGGTGAGCGACCCCTTGAGTCGCTTCATGCCGGCCTGGGGGACCATCAGGTCCTGCCACTCGGCGTAGAGGTCGCCCGAGCGGGTGCCGAACACGTAGTTGCCGTCGAGCCGCGCCTGCCCGCCGATGCCGGCCAGCAGTAGCCGCTCGGCCTTGAGCGACTTAAAGTCGGCGGTGACGCGGCCGGAGGCGAGCGCAGCTCAGCGCCATCGGCTGCGAGGTGGTCAGCACGAGGCCGTTCGGCTCGGCGACGAACGACCCGCCGCCGTTGTCGCGCAAGCGCGACGCCCTTCGCCCCGAGGTCACCGACCTTCAACTCGTGGAGCTGGAGGCGGCCGCTGATCCGGCGGTTGCCGTCGAGCTGGCCGCGCCACTGCGCGCTGAGCTTCGCGCCCGGCGGCACCTGGGCCACCCAAGGCTTGATCCACTCGGCCACGTCCTTGAGCGTCGCCTCGACCTCGTGGCTCCAGTCGCCGCCGGGCGCGACCTCGCCGACGAGGCTGACGCGGTCGGAGATCTGCACGTCGTAGCGGTAGACGAGCGGGTTGCGCGGCTTACCCTCGACGTTGAGCGGGGCGAGCGTGGGCGCTTTGCCCGTTGAAGTCCTTCACGTCGACGGTGCCGTCCTTCACCCGCACGGCGGGCAGGCGGGGCACGCCGGACTGCTGCACGTCCTTCTTCCCGCCGGGCGCGGGCGACGAGTTCGGCGACGTCGGCGAGGTTCCAGCGGCCGGCGCTGTCGCGGCGGACGGCGAGGTTGGGGCGGTCGAGCTCGATCGAGTCGATCGACACGGAGCGGAACAGCAGCAGCATCGGAATCGACGTGTGGCTGACCGTCATGCGCGGCACGTCGAGGAACGACTCGTCCGACAGCGGCAGGGCCATCGTGACGTCCTGCAACGACGTGCTGCCGAGCCACCCGGTCGACAGCGACGCCGCCGACACGCGCAGGCCGAGCTGCTTCTGGAGCTGGCCGAGCACGAGGTTCTTGGGCAGGTCCGTCTGGAGCACGACCTGCACGACGATCGCCAGCAGGACGACGATCGCCAGCAGCACGAGCGAGATTCGGAGGGTCCAACGGCGCATACGCAAGCACTCGAATAAGTTAGGTCTGACCCGTCGGGATGCAACTGCGGTGCCGCCGGTCTCGGCAATACCTGCGGACCGGACGGCGGTCGGGTGCGACCGCCTATGTTCAAAGACAGTATCGGCTTGCAAACGCTAGCCGTCGCAACACGGAATCGCCGCCCCGGCGGGCGGTTTTAATCGGACGAAGCGTCGCGGATTGGCGTCAGCCGCCGCGGCCGGCGGCGGTTTTGGCGGGGTGAGGCATGTTCTACGGAATCTGGAAATCGAACCACGGAGACACGGAGACACGGAGGAGAGACAGAGGCGAAAACAAGGCTGGCCATTGAAGAAAGCCTCGGGAGGACGTCAGAACGGCGACTTACGCGTGCAACCGTCTCCCACCTTCCAGTGTCAGTCTTCCGGCTTCATCCTCCGTCTTCTCTCCGTGTCTCCGTGTCTCCGCGGTTCCATTCTTCGGTTCGACTTATGACCGATCGAATCACTTCTCCGCCGTCGGGTCCTGAGCGGGCGGGATGTCGCCGACGGTGCGGGGGCCGGTGCCGAAGAGCCACCAGTCGTCGCGGAACGTGCGGCCGACGAACGGGCCGCTGCTCGTCAGCAGTTCGCCGGTGTCGGCCCAGTAGGCGACGTACCCGATGCTCGCGAAGCCGCGCGCTGGCGGGTGCTCTTGAGGATCGCCAGTTCCGGCGTCAGCAGCGGGACGCTGCTCGCCACGCTCCCCACCGCCGGCAAGCGCGACCGACGGGATGCCGAGCAGGAACTCGATCCGGTCGATCCCGATGCCGCCGCTGCGGGGCTCGACGATGATCTGCCTTCTCCCGCGTCACCGCCAGCCGCACGCCGTTCTGAAGGAGGCGGGCGCGTAACTCCGCGGTGATGAACGTGAGTTCGGGCGTGGGGCTCGGCGAGAGGTAGCTCGTGTCGACGAAGACGACCCGGTCCCGCAATTGGTCGGCCGACAACTGCTCGACCGCCTCGGCCGACGCCTGGCTCAGCAGGAACTGCTCCGTCGCCGTCCGCGGCGGGTCGGTCGTGCGGATGCTGGGCGCACCCGGTCGTCCCGCACGCCCACAACGTCAGCAGCAACAGCAGGGCGACCGATCGCAGCGCCCGCAGGCCGGCGCCACGAAAGCGCGGCACGCGACGGGCACCGGCCGTCGCGGGAATCGACGATTCAATGGCTTGGCAGTTCAAGGTGTAGCACCATCCGTGTCGGGTAAGCCCCCGGGTCCGTCCAAGGCTGAGGACGTTCGTCCGCCGATCGAACCGGACAATTTAGGCACTCTCGCGGTCAGGTAAAGCCGACGGCTCCCGGCGGATCCACTTTTGCGCTCGCAAGCGGTCCCCCGGAGGCTCCCGAGCCCATCGCGTAGCCACGACGCTCGCGTCGCGTTTCGACGCTCAGCATCGACAATCGTGCAGACTCCTGACCGCGCCCCCACCCCCACCGTGGTACGGGCAATGCGTTATGAACGAGCAATGACCGGGCAAAACAGGGCTGGGAGCATCATGAACACGATCAACATCGACGACCGCCTGACAACCATTGAGCGTCGGCTGTCAAAGATTGAGCAGCGGCTGTCGATACCGGTCGACGCGGATAGCCACCAGGAAGCAAACGAAGACGCGCGCGCGGTCGACGCCCAAGCGGTCGTGGACGACCGCGGGTGGTCGCCGCCACCGCCGCCGCCCCTCGACCGGCCCCTCGCACCGCCGCCGTTACCTCCGGCGAACGTCGCCGCCGTTCACGCGGCGCCGGGCCTCACGCCCAGTAGCGAGCCGTTTCCACTTTGGCCGCCGACCGCCATCAACGCGGCACTTCGCCTTCAACGGCAGGCCGATGCCGTCCCGCCGCGCCCGGCCCTTCCGGTGGTGTCGGTGGGCGACGACGACTTCGAGCAGACGATCGGCCTGAAGTGGGCCGGGTGGGTCGGCGCGGTCGTGCTGGCGATCGGCGCGGCGCTGGGGATCAAGTTCGCCTACGACCAGGGGTGGTTCGGCCTCGTGTCGCCCGCCGTGCGCCTCGGGTTGATGAGCCTCGGCGGCGTGGCGCTGCTGGCGGCGGGGGAGATCGTCTACCGCCGCGTGAACCGCGTCTCGGCCGCCTCGCTTTACGGCGCGGGGCTGGCCGTGTTCTTCCTCGTCAGCTACGCCGGCCACGGCTACTACGACCTCTACGGCCGCGACGCGGCGTTCGCGTTCATGGCGCTCTCGACCCTGCTCGGCGCGGCGGTCGCCGTGCGCGGCGGGATGGTGTCGATCGCGACGCTCGCGCTGATCGGCGGCAACGTCGCGCCGCTCGTGCTCCGCAGCGAGGACCCGCGCCTCGTGCCGTTCCTCGCCTACCTGCTGATGCTCCAGATCGTCGCCGTCGCCCTCGCCGCCTGGGGCCGCGAGCGCCGCTGGTGGACGCTGCGCGGCCTGTCGCTGACGACGACCGCGCTGTGGGTCACGTCGATCCTCGCCAGCGGGGCCTTCGCCGGCGGCGCGTACGGCCCGCTGTTCGGCTTCGTCCTGCTGTCGGCCGCGCTGTACCACGCGGAGTTGATCGCCTCCGCCTTCCGCGCCGACCGGCGCGTACCGCTGGCGACCGAGGCGGTCGACGCGTTCGACATGCGCCTCGGCGCCGCCGCGCCCGGCTACGGCGTCACCGTGACCGCGCTGGCCGTCGCCGCGCTGCTCGTCCACCTGCGCGGCGAGCCGGACGCGACCCGCGCGCTGATCGTCTGCCTCGCCGGCGCCGCCACCGCGGCCCTCGGCTTCCTGCTCCCCGCGAAGCTCGGTCGCGTCTCGGTCCCATCCCAGTCAACCGACCCCACCCCGTTTCGCCGCCGGCCCGAAGGGCCCGCGTCGGGCGGTGCGAACGACGTCGTTCTCCCGACGGGTGAGACCGCGCTGAACGCGCTCGGCATCGGCTTCCGCGTGCAAGCCGCGGGGTTGCTCGTGCTCGCGGTGCCCGTCGCGTTGTCGGGTTTGTCGGTGCTGGTCGCGTGGGGCGTGCTGTCGGTCTGCTTCGCCGTCACCGGCGTGCTCGTCGCGTCGCGGATCTCCCGCCGCGCGGCCGTCGTCACCTGGGCGCTGGCGCTGGTCCAACTGCTGCACTGGGGCGCGGGCTCGTGGATGTTCCGCGCCGGCGGCGGCATCCGCCCGGACGACCCGGTCGTCACGCTCATGGGCAGCGCGATCCCCGCGTGCGCCGCCGCCGCCTGGCTGCTGGCGCTGATCGGCCACGTCGTGGCGGCCGTGCTCCCGCTGCGCCGCGCGATCGTCAACTCTGACGAAGCCGCGCCTCCCGTCGCCGCCGGCGGCAACGGCCCGCTGAACTACGAGGCCGCGCCGGCCACGACCTGGGCGCACGTCGGCTCGCGCGATCTGGCGGCCGTGGTGCAGGTGGCGGCGGGGATCGTCGTCGGCGTCGCGTCGATCGTCACGCTGCCGGCGGTCGGCGCGACCATAGTGCTGCTGATCTACGCCGGCCTGCTCGTCGCCGCCAACTGGTTCCTGCCGCGACTGGGACTGTCTGCGCAGGCGCTGGCCGTGCTGGCGCTGGCGGCGGGGAAGTGGTTCGTGATCGATACGCTCGCCGCCCGATTCGCGCCCGGCTGGGCCCCGGTCGCGTACCCGATGCTGCTCAACCCGCACACGTTCCTCGCCGCCGCGATCGTCGGCGGCCTCGCTTATGCCGCCCGGCGACTGCCCGACGACGAAGCCGAACTTCCCGCCGGCGCGGTTTCGCTCCGGGCGGTCGTGAAGCTGGCGGCGGTGATCGTCGTGCTCTGGTGCGGCTCGTTCGAGATCGACCGCGCGTTCGAGCAGCAGGCCGCCGCCGACCCGTCCGCGTGGGGCGGCGACCCGCGGCGGGCCAAGGGCGTGGCGCTGTCGATCTTCTGGGCCACGTTCGGCGTCGCCAGCGTCGCCGCCGGCTTCGCCGCCCGCGCCGCCGGCCTCCGCTACCTCGGCCTCGCCCTGCTGGCCGTCACGCTCGTGAAGGTGGTGGCGGTCGACCTCAGCGAGGTCCGCACCGGCTACCGCGTCCTGTCGTTCATGGCCCTCGGCCTGCTGCTGATGGGCACGAGCGTGCTGTACGGCAAGCTGAGTCCGCGCCTACTGCGCAAAACTGCGGAGGAGTAAACGCCGTCCGCCTCGATGCCACGCTATCGCAGGAAACGGAGCTAAACCGCCGAGGCATCAGGGTGCGAAGGGCACCGCCGGGCCGGTGCAAATCCTCTCGCGTCGCTTGAGCGTACTCCCTTTACGACCGCGGCCAGGTGCCCGGCGCAGAGCATCGCTCCGACTACCAGAAGCCAGAGGATGGACGCCGAACCGGCGGGCAGGTCGAGCCGATCGTGCCATTGTCGGCGGATTGCCGGCAGTTGCGATTCATCCGCCTGCGCGGTCGCGAACAGCATCACCGTGTCAGGGCGGCGGTTCATGGTGTACTTTTGCCCGCGGCGCAGGCGAACCGTCAGCCCGTCGATATCCGCGACGCATGTGCCGTCCGGATCATCGCGGACGACGATGTTGTTCTCCGTCCCGCACCGGGTCGCGAGGGCGACGTGCGCGTGCAAGAACGAATCCGGATCCTCAAGCTCCCGCAGAAGTGGTACCACATCGCCGCCGCCCGGACCCACGGCGGCGTTCCCGTATTTGAAGCGTTGCGTGTCTTCGTTGGCGAACGCGACGAACAGCGTTCGCCCCGCGGTCGGGGCGTAAAAGCCATCAGGCTTACAATGCAGATACCACTCGGTTCCCCTTCGGAAGAGCACGCGGGGTTGCTGACGGTGTTCAGTCCCACCGGGTGGCGCGGCCCGGGGGCTCATCAGACGCAACGAGCCGTCCTTTGCCCACAGGGAATGTCGTTCTCCGTCGAAGATCCAACTGCTGACTATGCGAGGACGGTCGTAGCTCGCCAAAAACAGACCTGCGGCAGCGACCGAAATGACAATCGAGCCGAGCAAGCCGAGACTAAGGAGGGTGGAGCCACTTCGCGGGCGAAGCGTCAGGACCAACCAGATTTGCCTCAAGAGGTTGATCATCGCCATCGATGCGACGAACGGCCCGGCGTCAGTCGCGACGGTATCTCGCCCGCTTACTTCACCACCGCCGCCACCGCCGCCTCCTGGAATGCTTTGCGGACGTCGGAGTTGTCGGAGTTTGGGAAGTTGGAGCGCTGGACCATCAGGACGAAGCCGAGGCGGCGCTGCGGGTCGATCCAGGCCTGGGTGCCGTAGGCGCCGCCGTGGCCGAACGAGCCGGGGGAGAGCATGCCGCTGACGCCCTTGGGGTCGCGGACGACGCACCAGCCGAGGCCCCAGGCGTTGCCGGGCGTGAAGCCGGTCTTGAGGTCGACGGTCTGCGCGCTCGTCATGAGCTTCACGCTCTGCGGCGTCACGTACTGCTTGCCGTCGAGCGAGCCGTCGTTGAGGATCATCTGAATGAACCGTCCGTAGTCGGCGGCGGTGGAGTAGAGGCCGCCGTTGGCGTGCGGCACGCGATTTCGCTCCGCGAGGTCGCGGCCGGCGAAGAGGGAGACCTCGGTGGGGCTCAGCGCGCCGTTCTCCGCCTTGTACGCCGTCGCGATGCGCGGCTGCTGCTGTTTCGTCGGGTAGAACGTCGTGTCGGTCATCCCCAGCGGCACGAACAGCCGCTCCTGGAAGAACGTCTCGAGGTCCTTGCCCGACGCGACTTCCACGATCCGCCCGAGCGAGTTGATCGCGGTCTGGCTGTACGCCCACTTCGCGCCCGGCTCGAAATTCATCGGCTTGCGCGTGAACGCGACGACGAGGTCCTGCAGCGTCTTGGCCGCCCGCGTTTCCTCGCGGCTGTTCTCCGGCAGGCCGGCGGTGTGGGTCATGAGGTGCCGGAGCGTGATCGGCTCCGGCGGGGCCGAGCCGTCCTTCATCTTGAGCTGCGCGAACTCCGGCAGGTACTTCACGGCCGGGTCGTCGACCGACAGCTTCCCCTCGTCCTGAAGCATCATGATGGCCGTCGCGGTGACCGGCTTGGTCATCGACGCGATCCAGAAGATCGCGTCGGTCTTCATCGCGGTGCCCTTGGCGACGTCGGCCGACCCGACCGCCTTGAGGTGCGCGACCTTCCCCGGCGTGACGACGAGCGTCACCGCGCCGGCCACCTCCTTCTTCTCCACGAACTCCGCCATCCGCTGCGAAATCGCCGCGAGCTTCGACTCGTCGAGCTTCGGCGCGGCCGGCGCTTCGGCGCGACAGACGGCGACGGCGGCGGGAACGAGCAGGGCGGCGCAGGCGGCGAGTAACGTCCGGCGGTGGTTCGAGAGGTTCATGGCGGAAAGTCTAAGCCAGCGGGCCGGTTTTCCAAGCGAGAAGGACCGAGCGGCGCCGTCGCCGCCGACGCGCGCCGAAGGCGTTGCCGGCGCGGCGGAAATCGTCGGGAAGGTTCCCATGTGGAAGTCCCGGTGATGGCGAGACGACGGCAAGCCTCGCGCTACCTTGACCGGCATGGGCGCACGTTCTAAACAGGTCGGAGTAACCGTTGCACCCGTTTCGACACCGGCCCGACGGGCCGGGGTCGACGCACTGCTGAGAGCAGACGCAGCCCGACTCCTGAATCGCGCGATTTGCGAGGCGTGCAGCGTCCTTCGGACGGGCGGCTAAGCGGGATGTCAGGGGCGCGACGCGTACGGATTCATTGGCGATTCATCGTCCTACTACGACCCCCGCTTCCGCATCGGGTTCCGCATCGGCACCTCTATGAAGCTCGCGTTCAGCACGATCTGTTGCCCCGAGTGGGACCTGGCCACCGTCGCCGCCCGCGCCAAGCGCGCTGGGGTACGACGGGGTGGAGGTCCACACCGGCGGCGACGTGCGGCCGTCGGCGGTGGCGGCCGCGCGCGGGAGGCGTTCGCGCCGGCGGGGGGGCGCTGGCGTGCCTGTCGACGTCGCTCGCGATGACCGGCCGGCGGCGGGCCGACGCGCGGGCGGCGCAGGACGTGCGGTGGGCGATCGACGCGGCGGCGGCGGCGGCGTGCCCGCTCGTGAAGGTGCTCGACGCCCGCCTGCGGCCCGGCGGGCTGTTCGGCCGCGGGTGGACGCGCGACGCGGCCATCCGCGACCTGGCCGCCTGGCTCGTCCCGCTCGGTGACCACGCGGCGGGCCGGGGGTGACGCTCGTCGTCGAGAACGCGCTGTCGTTCCGCCTGTCGCGCGAGTTGTGGGCCGTGCTCGACCGCGCCGATCACCCGTCGGTCGCGCGTGCTGGGACGTCGCCGCCGCCGCCCTCGCGGGCGAGTCGCCGCAGCAGAGCGTGCCGACGCTCAACAGCCGGATTCAGCACGTCCACGTGCGACGGCCGCATCGACGGCCCGGCCTTCGATTACCGCCCGCTCGCGCGCCGGCGACGTGGCGGTCGAGAAACTCGTCACCCGCCTGCTCGGCGTCGGCTACGGCGGGTACCTCAGCGTCGACTGGGCGCGCGACGAACTGCCGGCCGGCGCGGCGGTCGAGGACGCGCGAAGGACGCGCTGGAGAAGTTGCGGAAGTGGTCGACCCCGCGGGCGACGAAGCCGTCGGCGCCGACGAAGGCGTTGGGGAAGCCGGCGCGGGCGTGACGTGATGACGCTGCAAGTCGAACGTCAGACGTTGCCACCGACGGGGCACCAATTTTCACCGATCGAGTCGCAGCTCTTCCGTCTACATCGGGGCTAGTCGGTGCCCCACCGGTGGCTAAAGCAGCAGCATCCCGCCCGATCGTGGCCACAAAACAAGCGACACCCGGCGGCGAGACCGGGTGTCGCATCGTCAAAATCCGTTTTGCTCGCTCATCACCCGGCGACGGTGGCGTTGAGGCGGCGGACCTTCGTCGCCTTCATCCCCTTGGGGCCGTCCTCGAAGTCATACTCCACGACCTCGTTCTCCTGCAAGGTGCGGAAGCCCTCGCCCTCGATGACCGAGTGGTGGACGAAGACGTCGCGCCCCTGCTCGGAGGCGATGAAGCCGAACCCCTTTTGGTCGTTGAACCACTTGACCTTACCGGTGGCCATGAAAGCCACTCCTTTCCCTGTCGGAGGCGGAGCCTCCGTCGACGTGCGCGGGCGTGGCGACCTCGTCCGGCCACACCGCCCGCGGGTACAATCTACGGCACCGACAATCCCGCCGAGCCCTTCCCGAGCGGAGATGCGTCCCTCGTGCCCCGGGACGTGACGGAAGGGAAAGATAGCAAGGGAGTTATAAGACGCCAAAAAAGTTCTCGACCGGCGTCAGCCGCAGCCCACGCTCCCGCACTTATCCACAATTGCAGTGATCGACAATCGACGCCCATCCGAAGATGAGTACGGTGTGAAGCCGGAGAAGCGGCTGAAATCGTCCGCGAGCGAAATCTTTGCCGGCGCGGCGGTTGATCGCCCTTAAGACTAGAGACAGGAACGGCTTGTAGCGAAAGTGGCGGCCACTTGATTCTCGATTTCGTCGTTAAGATCTCGTGCGGATAGAACCGCCATCTCGGTTAAGCGGTTAATTGGCAAACTCTTCCCATCTTCTCGCCGGCAGTTGTGCACGAGTTATCCACAATCGAATCGACGGCGGGCCCAAGGAAGCTCGTTGCTTGATTTCGCCGTTGCCAGACCTGAGACTACGACCCCCGGCCGGCGTAGGCGGCCCTCTTCATGAACCTTCTCGAGACCACAAAACTTGTCAAGCGGTACACGGGCCGCACCGTCGTCGACGAGGTGAGCTTCGTGCTCGACCAGGAGGAGATCGTCGGCCTGCTCGGGCGCAACGGCGCGGGCAAGACCACGACGTTCCGCATGATCCTCGGCATGGTCACGCCGGACAGCGGCGCGGTCGCGTTCGACGGGTACGACATCACCAACCTGCCGATGTACAAGCGTGCCCGGCGGGGGCTGGGGTACCTGCCGCAGGAGCGCAGCGACTTCCAGCGCCTCACCGTCTGGCAGAACCTGCAGGCGATCCTCGAGACGCTCCCGATCGGCCGGGCCGAGCGCCACCGGCGGGCCAACCGCCTGCTCGACCAGTACGGCCTGGCCAAGACCCGCAACCAGCTCGCGCACACGCTCAGCGGCGGCGAGCGGCGCAAGTTGGAGATCAGCCGGGCGCTGGTGACCGACCCGAAGCTCATCCTGCTCGACGAGCCGTTCAGCGGCGTGGACCCGATCGCGGTGGAGGACCTGCAGACCGAGGTGCTTCGCCTCAAGCGGGAGTTCGGCAAGAGCGTGCTGATCACCGACCACAACGTCGCGCAGACGCTCAAGGTGTGCGACCGCGCGCTGATCATCGAGGACGGCCGCGTCAGCTTCGAGGGGACGCCGAAGGAGGTCATCAACGACCCCCGCGTGAAGGCCGCCTACACCGGCAACCTCTTCCGCGGCGACGAGTTCGACTGATCCGCGCCGCGCGAACGCTCCCTCGTTGTCTCCCCGACTTCCGATCTTTTGAGGTCGATCGAGCAACCCTCCATCCCCTTTTAGCCGCAAGCCCGAAGGGCTCGCCGCGGATTTGCTGCGCGTGTTACTCATGCGACCGCGCCGCTCCCACCTCATCTCCCGTCAAACCCTCACCCCTCCCGATCCAACTGGATGGGGCTCGCGAGCGCGCCTGCTAAACGAGGACGAAACCATTGTTCAATCGACCCGCGTCGGCACCAACGTAGTTGTCGCGATCCGTCTTCGCTCCCGCGCCGGGACCGCGTCGGAGACGTCGACCCCGGGTGCTCCGTTTGGTCCCGGCTAACCTCAACGTCTCTCACCGGTACTATCATTGTGTCGGCCGGGCGCAGCGGCCGGCGGCGTCGCGTGGACGTCGGCCGGCGAACCGCGCGGCACGGCGTCGGACCAAAATCACCGGAGATCCCATGAACTGGAACCACTCGCTCCGCCTCGTCGCGCCGGCCGCCCTGGCGGTGGCCCTGATGGCGGGCGCCGCCCTCGCGCAGGTGAACGCCGAGCCCGCGCCCGCCGACGCGCCCAAGGCCGACCCCGCCGCCGTCGCGCCCGCGGGCGGCAGCAGCGGCGGGGCGCCCGCGTCCGACGCCGCCGCCGCCGCCAAGCCGGCCGAGGTATCGCCCGAGGCGCAGGTCATGCTCGACAAGCTGCGCGACACCTACAAGAACCTCACGAGCCTCGAGCTCGTCGGCCGGCTCACCGCCGACCTCGACATCGACGGGCAGAACACCAACAACAGCGCCGACTTCACCGCCAGCTTCGCCGCGCCCAACAAGTTCCGCCACGAGATGAAGGACGACGTGCTGCTCGGCAGCACCGGCGAGAAGATCTACGCGCGTACAAGGTCGAGGCCAAGGCCTACCTGATGGCCGACGCGCCCAAGGCCCGCACGGCGATGGCCGACCTCCCCGACCCGATGGGCCGCCTGCTCGACCAGCAGAACCCCTCGCTGCTGATGGGCGCTCGTGCCCGACGCCGCGCGCAGCTGACCGACCGGGTGGCGAAGGTCGAGAAGGTCGCCGACGAGAAGATCGGCGCGCGTCGTACCCCACGCTGCGGATGACGACCGACGAGGAGGCCGTGGTGAGCCTGCTGATCGACCCGTCGACGAACCTCGTCCGCCGGGTCTCGGTCGACATGCGCAAGACCCCCGCGTCGCGCGCAGCCGGACGTGAAGCAGCGCAGTTCACGATCGACTACACCGCCGCGCGCCCGAACGCGGCCGTGACGAGCGAGCAGTTCGCCTGGGCCCCGCCCGAGGGGTCGAAGGACGCGACGCAACTCGCCCAGGAGCCGCCGTCGGATCCGAAGGGGCTGGAGGGCAAGGCGCGCGCCGGACTTCACGCTGGCCGGGGTGGACGGCAAGGAGGTGAAGCTGGCGGACCTGAAGGGGAGCGTCGTCGTGCTCGACTTCTGGGCGACGTGGTGCCCGCCGTGCCTCGCCGCGCGCTGCCGCACCTCGACAAGCTGAGCGAGGAGACGAAGGACGCGGGCGTGAGGGTCTTCGCGGTCAACGTCGAGGAGGACAAGGCGGTGATCGAGAAGTTCATCGCCGAGTCGAAGCTGAAGTCGACCGTCCTGATCGACTCCGCCGGCACCACGTCCGCCGCGTACGGCACGGAGCTGGGCATGCCGATCACCGCCGTCATCGGCAAGGACGGCGTGGTGAAGAAGGTGATGAGCGGCTTCAACCCCGACAAGAGCCCCCAGGAACTCGCCGACGCCGTGAAGGCCGCGCAGGCGGAGTAGACGCGCCAGCGAGACGACGAACATCCGAGATGAACCACCGGCGAGCGACGCTCGCGGGTCCGGCTTTCGTTAGCGAACGAGTGTTCAGGTGGAGTGGACGCTCCCGTCCGCGTTCAACCAGTAGGGCTTCCCCCAGTTCAGGACAAACTTTCCGCTCCGGTCCCAACGCTCGACCTCGTCCTGCAGGGCGGAACGTTTTCGCGGATCGAGCTCGTCGCGCTCCGGGTCGCGAGCGAACCGGTCGAGGTGCCGTGGCCGGTCTGTGATCCGAATGCCGTCGACCGAGAACCGGCAAACGAGAATGGGGCCGCTCGCGAAGCCCAACTCGTCCCTCCACCGTGCGAGCAACTCACCCGCGGCCTCGCAAAACGTAGCGCGAACGGGTCGTTGCCTTCGGGGCGTCGCGGACGACCACCTTCCGTTCTGCGAGTTCGAGCAGCGAGCCGTCCGCACGGAACAGCACGCAGACCACGTACGGGTGAAGCGTGCCGATCAACGCCTGCCGGCCGTCGCCTGCGGCCGGTATCAAAATCGAAACGGTGCGGCTGCACGATGAAACGACGCTGATCCGAATCGCTCCGCATATCGCTCCGGTTGCACTTACTGAGGGATGCCCCGTCGCCCGCCGCCCGGTTTTGCCCGCGTCCGCTCGCCTCACACGACGACGCTCACCGCCCGGCTTCGTTGGCGGGGAACGCGTCGCGGTTTACGATCGTACCGAGGCGGGGGCGACGGGAAACGGCGCGCCCTCGGGTACAGTAATGCAGACGGACGCTCATCTCACCGCCGCGCGCGGCGTCACGCGGCGGGCCGGTTCCAACCTTCGAGGGAAATCATTCATGTCTCTGCAACTCTCGCGACTCGCTCCCGCGGTTCTCGCTTGCACCACGTTGCTCGCCGCCTCGGCGCGGGCCGACGTCAAGCTCCCGCCGATCTTCGGCGACCACATGGTCCTTCAGCAGGGGATCGACGCGCCGGTCTGGGGCACGGCCGACGCGGGGGAAGAGGTGAAGGTCTCGGTCGGCGACCAGACCGGCACCGCGCGGGCCGACGCCGGCGCGCGTGGATGGTGCGGCTCAAGCCCGTGAAGGCGAGCGGGCCGCGCGGCTCACGGTCGAGGGGAAGAACAAGGTCGTCGTGCAGGACGTGCTCGTCGGCGAGGTGTGGGTCGCGTCCGGGCAGTCGAACATGGAGGGCGCGCCGGCCACGGCAGCATCAGCGAGCAGGAGAGGGCCGCCGCCAACCGCCCGGGCGTGCGCATGTTCACGGTGAAGAAGGCGGTGCGGGCCGAGCCCACGAAGGAACTCGCCGGCAAGTGGGAGGTCTGCACGCCGGAGACGGTCGGCGAGTTCTCCGCCGTCGGTTACTACTTCGCGCGCCGAGCTGCACGCGGCGATGGACGCGCCGGTCGGGATCATCCACACGAGCTGGGGCGGCACGCCGGCCGAGGCGTGGACCGACCCCGCTGCTGAAGGCCGACCCGGACCTCCAGCCGATGATCGAGCGCGACGCGGAGTCCGCCGCGAAGTACCCCGAGGCGCTGGCGAAGTACGAGGCCGCGCAGGCGAAGTGGAAAGAGGCGAGCGAGAAGGCCAAGGCCGCCGGGCAGCAGCGCCCAACCCGCCGCGCAAGCCGAACGAGCCGGGCAGCAACCCGCATTCGCCCGGCGTGCTCTATAACGGGATGATCGTGCCGGTCGTCCCGTACGGCATCCGGGGCGCGATCTGGTACCAGGGCGAGTCCAACGCCGGTCGCGCGTACCAGTACCGCAAGCTGCTGCCGACGATGATCAACAACTGGCGGCAGGCGTGGGGCCAGGGCGACTTCCCGTTCGGCATCGTGCAGCTCGCGAACTTCAAGGCGAAGCAGGAGCAGCCGGTCGAGAGCGACTGGGCCGAGCTGCGAGCGCAGGCGATGACCGCGGCCCAGCCGAACAACGGGCTGGCCGTCGCGATCGACATCGGCGACGAGAAGGACATCCACCCGCGCAACAAGGAAGACGTCGGCAGCGCCTCGCCGCCTGGGCGCTGTCCACGACCTACGGCAAGGCCGACGTCGCGGGGTCCGGGCCGGTCTACGACGCGATGAAAATCGACGGCGACAAGGTCCGCCTCACGTTCAAGCACGCGCACGGCGGCCTCGAAGCCAAGGGCGGCGAGCCGCTCAAGGGGTTCGCGGTCGCCGGCGAGGACAAGAAGTGGGTGTGGGCCGACGCCAAGATCGAGGGCGACGCCGTCGTCGTCCATAGCCCCCAGGTTGCCAAGCCCGTCGCCGTGCGCTACGCGTGGGCGGACAACCCGACGTGCAACCTATACAACAAGGCGGGCCTGCCGGCGGTGCCGTTCCGCACGGACACCTGGCCGGGCGTGACGTTCGATCGGAACTAGCGCGGGTAAGGTCGACCTTAGTGGCAACCGTTGAGGATGCCATCATTAAGCCGGCTCGCTCGCGAGAGGTGAGATGGTGCGCGGGTGGGGCGTGGAGTTAGAAATCTTACTCCTATGATCCGTCACCCGTCCGCGCACCCGGACGCGACTCGCGAGCGAGCCGGCTCAACGCAGTGATAAGATGGGGGGCGAACCTGCTGAGGGTGGAGCCCGGTCTCTCCCGCGTATCTTCTAAGGAGAAGGTGGGCCGGCCATTCCACCTTTTCTCCTCGCCACTTTTCAGCCCTTCACAGCAACTTCCTTTGCTCGGTAAAGTGAACGCTCGTTCGCCATGTTCGAATAGTTATCGGACGTTGGCGACGATCGGCTCGGTGGCCAGACGGCGGGGGCGCAGAGCGGTGGGGGGCCGAACGAGTTGACGCTCGGCGGGTCCTATTCGATATGAACGAGTGAGGCCGGCTCGGCGAGTTATCGGTCGTAGCGACGGACGCACGCCCACCGGTCGTACGGGCTCCGTGACTCCGATCGGCCGGCGTAGTCGCCTAAACAAGCAACAGTTATCGGACCTTCGCGGGTGAATTGCGTAACTCTGATGCAGTTGCAGTCTTAAAATTGTCCGGCCTCAACCGCGGTGGAACTCGGTTTCAGCCGATGGAAGAGGCGGATGGCCGTGTGTGCGGCCATGGCACCGGGTTTGTTGTGAGGTCGTTGCCACTTGCAATGGTCCCACAGCGTGAACTTGGGAAGGTTGGGCAAATAGGTGAAGCTGGAAGCTCCATTAGGGGATTTTTAGCTTGATCTTTGAGGCAGTCTGGATAATGCTTTTTGGCAGACCTAGCGGCCGAAGCCCGTCGGGCCTCGTGATGCCGCCCGCTCTGCCCGGCCGCGATCCAAAGCATCCAGACGTCGATGCGCTAGGGGATCGGTGGGTGACCAGACGCGACTCCGAACTACCCCCCACCGAGCCCGGCTCGCGATCGAGGCCGTCGTGACCTCGTCGTGCCGCGTTTGCCGCCTCGTTTCGCGTTTCGCCTTGACGTATCGCCGCGGCGCGGCCGAGCGCCCGGGTGTGGGAGGATTCCATGCATAGGTTGCCAGGCAGGAGCATGAACGAACTTCAGTCGTACCCCCAGCAGCAGCAGCAGTACGCGATGGGGCAGCACATGCCCCCGATGATGCCGCCGCCGCCGCGCATGGGCCCGGAGCAGAACGCCGACGGCCCGCTCCAGCTCATGTGGCGCCGCCGGTGGATCGTCGTCGTCGCGCTGATGGTCTGCGTCGCCGCCGCCGTCGCCTACCTCCGCGTCGCCCAGCCGCTCTACACGAGCACGGCCCAGCTGACGGTCTCCGGCGACGTGATCAACGTCCTGGGGCAGGGCGGCACCAAGGCCGACCCCGCGATCGACTTCATGGCGCAGCAGTCGGTCCTGCTCGGCTCCAACCCCGTGATCGAGCGGGCGCTGAAGCAGCACGAGACGGCGAAGATGGTCACGTTCCAGGAGGTCCGCGACCCGGTCGCGTTCGTCAAGAAGAACCTGATCGTCGAGCCGGGCCGCAAGGACGGCACGTTCAACCTGTTCCTCGACGCGCCCAACCCCGAGGAGGGGGCGGAACTGCTCAACAGCGTCGTGACCGCCTATATCGCCGACCGCATCGAGTCCGACCCGATCGCCAACGTGCTCGACACGCTCACCCGCGAGCAGTTGTTGCAGCAGGCGAAGCTGGAGAAGCTCGAGAAGGAGCTCAACGACTTCAAGATCCGCGAGGGCACGCTCTCGTACGAGACGAAGGACAC
This sequence comes from Phycisphaerae bacterium, assembly GCA_030448225.1. The sequence goes on along the minus strand of JAUJNJ010000040.1, from coordinate 8,727 downwards.
GAGCAACGTCGTGCTCGAGAAGCTCGCCGCCATCAACGACGCGCTGTCCAAGGCCGAGATCGCGCTGATCGCCAAGACCGTCGAACACTCGCAGCGCAACGACCCGGCCCGCTCGTACAAGGAACTGCTCGCCGCCGAGAACAACGTGCTGCAGCTGCGGACCGCGCTGGAGGCGCAGGAGGAGCTGGCGCGGAAGCTGAACGTCAAGAAGGCCACGACAAGCTCGTGAAAGCCGTCACCCGCACCGAGGCGCTGCTGACCGAGATCGAGTCGCAGCTCAAGACGATCCAGCTCAACCAGGGCAACAAGGCTTGGACCGTCCGCCGCCTCGCCGACGCGACGCCGGCGTCGAAGCCGAGCAAGCCGGAGAAGCCCAAGATCCTCGCCCTGGCGGTCGTGCTCGGGCTGATGCTCGGGTTCGGCGGCGCGTGGGTCCGCGAGAAGACCGACCACCGCCTGGCCAACGCCGAGGAGATCGCGCAGATCCTGGGGCTGCCGGTGCTGAGCCTCATCCCCTCGATGCCGGGGCGCAGCGGCGCCGTGGCCCGCGGGCAGAAGGTTCACCTGGAGTCGATGAGCGACGTGGCCGAGGCGTACCGCACGCTGCGGACGGTCGTCTACTTCAGCGTCCCGGACAACCAGGCCAAGACGATCCTGCTGACCAGCCCGTTCCAGGGCGAGGGCAAGAGCACGACCGCCAGCGGGCTGGCGATCGCGATGGCCAAGGCCGGCCGCCGCACGCTGATGATCGACGGCGACCTCCGCAAGCCGACGCTCCACCGGATCTTCGAGCTGGGCGACGCGATCGGGCTGTCGAGCGTGATGGCCGGTCGCGAGACGCTCGACAAGGCGATCCAGAAGTCGGCCGTCGAGGGCTTGGACGTGCTGCCGTGCGGCCCGATCCCGGCCAACCCGTCGGAGATCCTCAACAGCCGCGCGTTCGCCGAGATGCTGCAGAAGCTGGCCGCGAAGTACGACCACATCGTGATCGACTCGCCGCCGGTGCTGCCGGTAACCGACGCCCGCATCCTGGGCGCGACGTGCGACGTGACGCTGCTGGTCCTGCGGGCCAACCGCTCGACCCGCCGCATGAGCGAGTACGCCGCCGAGGCGATGCTCGGCGTCGGGGCCCGCGTCCTGGGCGTGGTCGTCAACGACGTGCCGCGCAACAAGCGCAACGGGTACTACGGCGGCTACGGCTACGGCAACTCCGGGTACGGCCGGCGGACCTTCGAGGCCGCCACCGCCGCCCCGGCCAACGGCAACGGCGGGCCGGTCCCGCAGAAGCGCCTGCCGAAGCCCACGGCCGAAACCCCCGCGGCCTGATCGCCGCGAGGGACGCGAGGCGGCAGACGCGACGGTGCAAAACGAAGCCAACGGCTCGGCACCGGCGATCGCCTCGAAAGTGCAGAACGAAGCCAACGGCTGGTTGGGCAACTAGCGGCGGGAAATGAAGCTCGCCGGGCTGCAAAACGAAGCCACGGCTCGGGGCCAGCGTTGAACGAGATGGAAGGTCGCCGGTGCAAAACGAACCCACCGGCGACCTCATTAGTGCCTGTCCGAACAATCCGGCATCCCACGTTTCGCCGCAGGCCCGAAGGGCCCGCCGCGGGTTATCCGGATAGGCGCGTAGCCGGCTCGCTTGCGAGCCGCTTCGTTCGGCCCGAAGTGAGGGACGTGCCCGGTAAGAACCGCCGGCGTGAACGAACGTCGCCGGTGCAAAACGAAGCCAACGGCTCCCGCCGATCAGTGGGTGATCGGCGTGAGGCCCGCCCGGTTCGTCGCCCGCGGTCGCTCGTCCCAACAACGGACGAGCCCGCGGGCGGCGGGCGTGGGACGCCGAGATGTTGATCACGAAACAACCGCACGGCACCGGTGGGTGAACCGGCGTGCGGAACCTCGGCCCGCCCGGGTCGAGCCGCAGTGGGTGACCGTCCGCGCGCAACGCATTCGGCTGACGCCGGTGTGGCGGACGGGGATAACGAACGATCTCGCGCGGCGGGAGATTTTCCCGCTCACCGGTCGGCCGTGCGCGGGTCAAGGATGTCAGGGAAAATGTTTGCCTTCGTTACAACAACCGCAACCACGGACGCGCCCGCGCTCCGTGGTGTGGTACGTCCGTAACGATTGTAACGGCAGGTCGTTGGGAATATCGGCTCGTGGCGCACTTGTCCTTGAGCGTGTCATAGTGTCGGCGGACGAGGCCGGACCGTGGCAGGCCGAGATCGTTTTATCGCCTGCGTCGAACGGCACGGGATCGGCAATTTCGGGACAAAAGGAGCCGGACCGGGGCACCATCTTTTCCATCTTGCCGAGCTTTCCTTTGTAAGGCGCGACACGGAAGAGCGTGGTATAAGAATTGTCAGTGCGACTCGTCCGTGGAACTGAATTTGTAAGCAATGGGGGCGTGGGTGGGCACAGTGGGAGAGTCGGTGCCATCAATTCCCCGGGCTGAACCGTGTTGGGCAGGATTCGTGTCGGGCCGTCACCCGATGAAGGTAGGAGAGGGACGGCGGCCCGTGTTGACGCACTAGAACACAAGGGGTGTCGGGCCGCTCGACCCGCCCCCGGTCCGCCGGTGCTCATGATGGGCCGCGGAGCGAATGGATCGGATCGAGCCAGTGGGTGTCAAGCCATGGCGGGCACCTCGCGCGGGCGGCGTCTCTCGGACGCGACTCGTGGCGTGGGCCGGCGGGAAAAATCGCGATAACGGGTGGGGCGGACGAAACGCCCGTGGTGCACCCGAGGCCCTGGAGAGGGCGGTCGCGAGGCCGGGCTCGGATGTGGAAAGGTTGAAGGACGGGAGATATGCGTAAGACGTCGCTCGCGTTGGAAACGGACGAACCGGTGGCCACCCTGGGCCGCCCGTCGCCGCGGTTGGAAAAGTTGCACTCGATCCAGCACATGGACGCCGTGATCCGGCGTGAGACGTCGCGCGCCGACCGCAGCGGGCGGGAGTTCTCGCTCGTGCTGTTCCGCATCAAGCGGAGCAAGCGGCACAGCGTCAGCACGCACCGCCTGATCAAGACGATCACCGCCCGCAGCCGCACGACCGACGAGGTCGGCTGGTTCGGCGACCGCCACGTCTGCGTGGTCCTGCCCGACACGCCGCTCGCCGGCGCCTGGGTCTTCGCCGACAGCGTGTGCGACCTGGCCGCCAAGCGCATCCCGCGCCCGGTGGCGATCGTCTACAGCTACCCGGGCAACTGGTTCGCGCCCGGCCAGCACGCCGCCGACTCGACCGTCGCCGCCGCCGCCCGCCTAGCCGAGCCGGCCTACAACCGGCGCGGCGAGTTCGACGGCGCCCCGGCCAAGTCGGCCAACGGCGCGACCCGCATGACCCTCGGCGACTTCCGCGCCCCCGGCGTCGGCGCCGACGGCTTCGACAACGGCGCGGCCGCCAGCCCCAACGGCAACAGCAACGGTCACGGCAACCGGCACACGAACGGCGACGGGCAGGCCAACGGTAACGGGCACGCGCTCCTGAAGGACGCGCCCGACGCCGAGGCGACGGCCGCCGCCGCGGATATGCACCGCGACGACCTGATGCCCTACTTCATGAAGGGCCTCAACACCGGCCTGACCCGCCACGAGATGTCGGCCGGGTCGATCGAGACGCTCCTGGCCCGCCCCAGCCCGCTGTGGAAGCGCATCCTCGACGTCACCGGCGCCGGCATCGGCGTGCTGCTGGCGTCGCCGCTCATGCTCTTCGCCTACCTCGGCATCAAGCTGACGAGCCCCGGCCCGGCGATCTTCAAGCAGCAGCGCGCCGGCCTCGGCGGGCGCCCGTTCACGATCTACAAGTTCCGCACGATGTGCACCGATGCCGAGGCGAAGAAGAAGGAGCTGCGCAAGATCAGCGAGCAGGATGGCCCGGCGTTCAAGCTGACGCACGACCCCCGCGTGTTCGGCTTCGGCAGCCTGCTGCGCAAGACGAGCATCGACGAGCTGCCGCAGCTGTTCAACATCATCAAGGGCGACATGTCGCTCGTCGGCCCCCGCCCGCTCCCGGTCGACGAGGCCGCCGCCTGCCTCGGGTGGCAGCGCCGCCGGCTCGACGTCACGCCCGGGCTCACCTGCATCTGGCAGATCTTCGGCCGCTCGAAGGTCACGTTCTCCGAGTGGGTGCGCATGGACGTCGCCTACATCCGCCGCCGCACGATCTTCCACGACCTCAAGCTGATCGCCATGACCATCCCCGCCGTCCTGATGCGCAGGGGCGCGAAGTAAGCCGACGGTCCACCCCACGGGCGCGCGATCGCGTGCCCGCGGGGGTGGACCCAAAGTCGTACCCGTATCGCGTCGATCTATATCAGTAGCAGACCCGGCCGCGGGCGGCCTTGCCGTCCGGGGCACGCGTCTTTGGTGAGTGCGGCGGCCACCGAGCCGCCGACGTGCGGCGCGTGACGACGTGCGTCACGCGGGTGGAGATTCCGCACAGACGTTTGCCGCCCCGGCGCGGTCTGTTCGGGCGGAAACGTGCGCGTGATGCGCGAGAAGGCAGCGGCAGCGATGCCGCGTTGTTCTTTCTCACGCAATACGCGCTACGTTGTCGGTATTTGATCCACTCGCCCGGCGCCGGGTGGTAGAGTTGTTTTGCCCCGGGAGAGAAGATTCCGATGTCCCAGACGGCGACCCCTTCGTCGAGCGTGATCCAGACCACCGCCGCCGCCGCCGCTTCGGCCGCGCCGGTGAAGCGCGTGCTGCCGCGGGCGCGGATGAGCCGCTGCGACGTGCTCGGCGTCGGCATCAGCGCGATCAACATCCCGATGGCCGTCCGCGTGATCGACCGCTGGATCCGCCGGGGCACCAAGAACTACGTCTGCATCACCGGCGTCCACGGCGTGATGGAGAGCCAGCGCGACCCCGAACTGAAGCGCATCCACAACGCCGCCGGCATGGTCACGCCCGACGGCATGCCGATGGTCTGGATGAACCGCCTCCGCGGCAACGGCCACGTGAGCCGCGTCTACGGACCCGACCTCATGCTCGAGGTGTGCCAGCAGTCGGTGAAGAAGGGGCACAAGCACTTCTTCTACGGCGGCGCCGACGGCGTGGCCGACCTGCTGAAGCAGAAGCTGACCGAGAAGTGCCCCGGCCTGCAGGTCGTCGGCACCTACTGCCCGCCGTTCCGCCCGCTCACCGACGACGAGGACCGCGACCTGGTGAAGATGATCAACGCCAGCGGCGCCGACATCGTCTGGGTCGGGCTCTCCACGCCGAAGCAGGAGCGCTGGATGTCGAAACACGTCGGGCGCCTCGACGCGCCGGTGATGGTCGGCGTCGGCGCCGCGTTCGACTTCCACGCCGGGCTGAAGAAGCAGGCCCCGAAGTTCATCCAGAAGAGCGGCTTCGAGTGGCTCTTCCGGATGGTGACCGAGCCCAAGCGGCTGTGGAAGCGCTACATGGTCAACAACCCCCTGTTCCTCCTCAACCTGGCCCTCGCGGCCACGGGCCTGAAGGATTTCAGCGACAAGCCGGGCGCGGGCGCCGCCGCCAAAGCCCGGTAACATCGAACATCACAGCCCGGACACACCGTGACAGCGGTTCGTCGGGAGCGGAACGGGACGGTGCGATAACCATCCCGGCGCTTTCGACGAACGCTGTCACGGCTCGTTTTGGTCGATAGACTCTGAGGCTTGCCCGCCGTATCTGAGCCGCTCGCGGCTTGGCGCACCGGGCGGCGCGTCCGATCCGGCTAAGCCGCAAGCGGCGAGTCCTCACGAGAGTCAACGTTGTCCGACACCCATCCCATCCCCGACGCGACCCCGCTCGACTACGAACCCGCGCCCGCGCACCCGATGGACCGGTACTTCGAGACCGACCACCTCACCGGTGAACTGAAGCGCCGCACCGTGCGCGGCGGGGCGGTGACGATGGCGTCGCAGGCGCTGAAGTTCGTCCTGAACCTCGTCGCCACCTGGCTGTTGTTCCGCCTGCTGAACCTCGGCCCCGCGGATTTCGGCCTCGTCGCGATGGTCGTGACGGTGACGGGCGTGATCAACCTCTTCAAGGACGCCGGCCTGTCGCGCGCCACCGTGCAGCGTGACCGCATCACGCACGCGCAGACCACCGCGCTGTTCTGGGTGAACGCCGTCATCGGCCTGATCGCCACGCTGGCGGCGTGGGCGCTGTCGCCGGTCGTCGCGTGGTTCTACGGCGAGCCGCGGCTCGTCCCGATCATGATCGCGCTCGGCACGGGGTTCCTGTTCAGCGGGCTGTCGGTCCAGCACCAGGCGCTGATGCAGCGGCAGATGGAGTTCGCCCGCCTCGCGGTCGTCGACGTCGGCTCGATGCTGTTCGGCATCGTCGCCGCGGTCGTGGCGGCGGCGATGGGGGCGGGCTACTGGGCGCTCGTCGTGCAGCAGATCGCGACCGTGATCTTCAACAGCGCGGCCCAGTGGATCATGTGCGGCTGGCGGCCGAGCCGGTTCCAACGCGGGTCGGACATCGGGTCGATGCTTCGGTTCGGCGGCAACCTCGCGGGCTTCAACGTCATCAACTACGTGCAGCGCCACGTCGACGCCGTCCTCGTCGGCAAGATCGCCGGCGCGCAGGCGCTGGGCCTGTACGGCAAGGCGTTTCAGCTCCTGATGCTGCCGATCAACCAGGTCAACACCCCGATGTCCAACGTCGCGGTGCCGGCCCTGTCGCGGCTGCAGAACGAGCCGGAGCGATACCGCTCGTATTACCGCAAGGCGATCGAGGTGCTGACGACCGTGACGATGCCGATCGTCGCGCTGCTGTTCGTCGTGGCCGACGAGGTGATCCTGACGCTCATGGGCCCGCAGTGGGTCGACACGGTCGGCATCTTCCGCTGGCTCGCGCCGGCGGCGTGGATCGGCACGTTCCACGTGGCGACCGGGTGGGTCTACGTCTCGCTCGGCCGCACCGACCGGCAACTGCGGATGATCCTCGTCGTCGCGCCGATCACGGTCGCGTCTTACTTCCTCGGCGCGTACCTCGGCACGAAGCACTGGGGCGCCGGCGTGGGGGGCGCGCTCGGCACGGCAGCGGCGGGGAGCATCGTGACGGTGCTACTGCGCTACCCGACGATCCTCTACTGCTTCAAGGGCACGCCGCTCACGCAGCACGACCTGCTCGCCGCGATCTGGCGGCCGTCGGTCGCGTCGATCGCGGCGGGCGCGGCGCTGTGGGCGTTCAGCCGGTCGATGACGGTCCACGGGCACGAGACGGTCCGCCTGCTCGTCGAGTCGGCCCTGTTCGGCCTCGCCTACCTCGCCTGCTGGCTCGTCCTCCCCGGCGGCCGGCGGTTCCTGGGCGACTTCGCCGGGCTGTTCAAAGAGATGACCGGCAAGGGCAAGAAGGGCGGCGGGGCGAAGAAGGATCCGACGGCGAACCCGGTGGTCGAGAACTCGTCTGCGGCCGTGGTGCCGGCGGCGCCGTGAAAGTGACCGACGCAGGGTGAAAGTGATCCTACTCCCTCTCCCCCGTACCCGGGGGAGAGGGCAGGGGTGAGGGGGGGAACGGGAGAAGGTGGTGGAGTAGTCGAGTGGTCGAGTGGTGGAGTCTGGCCCTACGCCACAGCACACCACCACCCCTCGCTCAACCGCTCTTACGTTCGGCCCCTCACCCTAACCCTCTCCCCCGCGTACGGGGGAGAGGGGACTAAGAGCGAACCGACAGGAAAACCTGACTGTCCGGCGCCGGTCCGCGGCTCATAAATGATTCGAGCAGTACCCGCGCCGGGCACAACCCCGACGCCCGGCGGGCCGATGTAGTGGATGAATGATGAGCACCGCCAGCGACCAACTTCCGTTCGTCTCGATCATCATCCCCGTCTACAACGACGGCGAGCGGCTGCGCCTCTGCCTGGGCGCGCTGGAGAAACAGACGTACCCCCGCGACCGGTTCGAGGTGATCGTCGTCGACAACGGGTCGAAGGTCACCCCCGCCCCGATCGTCGCCGATTACCCGCAGGCCCGCTTCGCGCACGAGTCGCGGCCCGGCTCGTACTGCGCCCGCAACCACGGGCTGACGCTGGCCAAGGGCGAGATGCTCGCCTTCACCGACGCCGACTGCGTGCCGCAACCGCAGTGGCTCGAGCGCGGCATCGCGGCGTTCCGGGCCGAGCCGAACGCGGGGCTCGTCGGCGGGAAGATCCAGGTCTTCTTCCGCGACCCCAGCAAGCCGACGTTCGTCGAGGTGTACGAGAGCGTGCGCGCGTTCCCGCAGCACGACTACATCCACGAGCACCGCTACGGCGCGACGGCCAACATGATCACGAGCCGCGCGAACATGGACCGCATCGGCAAGTTCAACGACGCGTTGAAGAGCAGCGGCGACAAGGATTTCGGCAACCGCGTGCACCGGGCGGGCCTGAAGCTGATCTACAGCGCCGACGCGGTCGTCGAGCACCCGGCCCGCTCGAGCTGGGGCGAGATGTACAAGAAGATCGCCCGCATCGCCGCCGGCCACTGGCAGATGGACGGCAAGCCGAAGTACACGTTCCTCCACATGCTCAAGGACATGCGCCCGCCGGTGGCGTCGTGGGTCGGCTGGTGGGGCAACGAGGCGCTGCGCGACGCGAACTGGAAGAAGAAGACGCAGGTCATCAGCGTCTTCACGTTCATCCGCTGGGTGACGGCCTACGAGACGTGGCGCGTGTACAAGGGCGCGACGGCGACGAGGTGAAGGGGATTTTGGATTTGGGATTGCGGATTTTTGGATTGAACGGCGCGGGGCATCGCGAGCCGTTGGGTCACC
>JAUJNJ010000206.1 GCA_030448225.1 Phycisphaerae bacterium | reverse complement strand
GGCGCCGTCGGCGGCGACGAGCTTGCCCGCGATCCGCTCCATCGGCAGCGCCAGGATCGCGGCGAGCATCAGCGCAGGCTTGCCGCGGCGCGGGCGGCGGCGGTGATGACGGCGCGGTCGGGCGGGCCCCGCGGCACGATCCAGCTGCCGCCGACGCACAGCACCGCAGGCACTGCGAGCCAGTCTGGAGCGCTGCCTAGTGTCACGCCGCCGGTCGGGCAGAAGCGGACGGCGCCGAACGGGCCGGCCAGCGCTTTCAGCGCCTTGAGCCCGCCGGCGGCTTCGGCGGGGAAGAATTTGAAGCGGTCGAGGCCGAGATCGAGCCCGCGCATGATGTCGCTCGCATTGGCGACCCCCGAAAGGAAGGGGATGTCCGACGCTGCGGCGGCTCTGGCGAGCGGCTCGGTCAGACCCGGCGAGACGATGAAGCGGGCACCCGCTTGCAGCGCTGCGTCGAGGTCGCTTGTGTTCAGCACAGTCCCGGCACCGACAATCGCGCCTTCGACCCGCGCCATTTCGCGGATGACGTCGAGCGCCGCGGGGGTGCGCAGCGTCACTTCGAGGACGGCGAGGCCGCCTTCGACCAGCGCCTCGGCGACCGGCCGCGCGTGCACCGCATCGTCGATGACCAGGACCGGGATCACCGGCCCAGTGCGCATGATCGCGTCGATGCCGCTCATGCCACGTCGTCCATCGCCGCCAGCATCGCCGATGCGCCCTGCTCGGCCCCGTCGGCGGCGTGGCGCATGAAGGCGAACAGCTCGCGCCCCGTGCCGCGCGGCGGCGGCGGCGGGGCGGCGGGGTCGCGCGCTGACCACTCGGCGTCGGGCACGAGCGCGACGAGTTCGCCACGCTCGGCGCAGACCCGAACCATGTCGCCGTCGCGCAGCCTAGCGAGGTGGCCCCCGCCGAGCGCTTCGGGCGTGACGTGGATCGCCGCCGGCACCTTGCCCGACGCCCCCGACATGCGGCCGTCGGTGACCAGCGCGACGCGAAAGCCGCGGTCCTGAAGGACTCCGAGCGCAGGCGTCAGCTTGTGGAGTTCGGGCATGCCGTTGGCGCGCGGGCCCTGGAAGCGGACGACGACGACGACGTCATGGTCGAGCTCGCCCGTCTTGAAGGCGGCGAGCACCTCGTCCTGGTCGGCGAAGATGCGCGCCGGCGCCTCGACCGTCCAGCGCGCGGGATCGACCGCGCTCCGCTTGAAGGTCGCGCGGCCGAGATTTCCCTGCACCAGCACCATGCCGGCATCATGTGAGAAGGGGTCACCGGCCGGACGCAGCATGGCGGGATCGTGGGGCGCCGCCGGCGCCTGGTTCCAGACCAGCGTGTCGCCTTCCAGCGAAGGGTCAAGGGCATAGTCAGCCAGGCTCCGTCCCGCCACGGTCACAACGTCTTCGTGCAAAAAGCCGCTTTCGAGCAGCGTACGGATGACGAAGGCCATTCCGCCCGCGGCGTGGAAATCGTTCACGTCGCCGGAGCCGTTGGGATAGACGCGCGCGATCAGCGGCACGGCGGCGGACAGCCGGTCGATGTCCTCCCAGTCGATCGCGATCCCCGCCGCCCGCGCGATGGCGGGCAGGTGGATGGCGTGATTGGTCGAGCCGCCGGAGGCAAGCAGGCCGACCGCCGCGTTGACGACCGCGCGCTCGTCGACGCAAACGCCAAGCGGGCGATAGTCGGCGCCGTCCCAGCCGATCCGGGTCAGCCGGTGAACGGCGGCGCGGGTCAGTTCCTGGCGCAGCTTCGTGCCCGGATTGATGAAGGCGGCGCCGGGGATGTGGAGGCCCATCACCTCCATCATCATCTGGTTGGAATTGGCGGTGCCGTAGAAAGTGCAGGTGCCGGCGCTGTGGTAGCTTGCAGCCTCGGCCTCGAGCAGCTCGCCCTTGCCCACCTTGCCTTCGGCGTAGAGCTGGCGGACGCGGACCTTTTCCTTGTTGGCGAGGCCCGACGGCATAGGACCGCCGGGGACGAGGATGGTCGGCAGGTGGCCGAAGCGCAGCGCGCCGATCAGCAGGCCGGGGACGATCTTGTCGCATATGCCGAGCAGCGCCGCGCCCTCGAACATGCCGTGGCTGAGCGCGACGGCGGTCGACAGGGCGATCGTGTCGCGGCTGAACAGCGACAAGTCCATGCCGGGCTGGCCTTGTGTCACCCCGTCGCACATCGCCGGGACGCCGCCCGCGACCTGGGCGGTAGCGCCGACCTCCCGGGCGAACAGCTTCATCTGTTCGGGGTAGCGGGCGTAGGGAGCGTGGGCCGAGAGCATGTCGTTGTAGGCGGTGACGATGCCGATGTTGGGAGCGCGGCCGGCGCGGATCGCCGGCTTGTCCTCACCGGCGGCGGCGAAGCCGTGCGCGAAGTTGCCGCAGCTGAGCCGCGGGCGGCCGATGCCGCTCTCGCGCTCTCGGGCGATGAGGTCGAGATAGCGGCGGCGGCGCGGAGCGGAACGCTCGACGACCCGCGCGGTAACCGCCTCGACGGCGGAGTGGAGAGTCATTGCTCGTTCCAGTAAACGGTGAGCGGTGCGGCCAGCCTTGCGACGAACCGCGATATGGGGAGGTCTCTCGCCTCTGCCAACGCCTCTTCGAGAACGCGGCGCTTCGCCTGCCCGGAGATGACGAGGATCGCCTCGCGCGTGTCGGCGAGCGCTTCAAGGGTCAGCGTCAGCCGCTCGAACGGTGCTTCGGGCGGCAGCGGGTCGGGACGGGTACGGACGACGGTACGGCCGTGCGCCAAGTCCTCCAACGCGTTCGGGAAGATCGAGGCGACGTGACCGTCGACGCCCATGCCGAGCCAGACGAGGTTGAAGCGCGGGGGTTTTGCACCTTCCCCCAGCGGGACGATTTTGAGTGCGGTCCCGGCGAGGGCGCGGCGGAGCAGGCCATGGTTGCTAGCCGGGTGGTCGTGCGGAACCAGTCGGTCGTCGGTCGGCCAGACGGTGCCGGACAGGACGCGGCCGGACCGGGCACGGCGCGAAAAAGCTTCGAGGACCGGAAGCGGCGATTGTCCACCGGGGAAGGCGGCCACGGCGTCGGGCCGCGTCAGTACGCGCGCGAGATGGTCGGCGACAACCTCCGGATCGGCGTCTCGCCAGACCGCGTCGGTGGTGCCGGGAGGCGTGGGCGCGGACGGAGTCATGGCAGCGGCCTTGGCGGTTTTCGGGAGACGAGGGAAGCGCGCCCGGGCGCCCCCGCTC
>JAUJNJ010000039.1 GCA_030448225.1 Phycisphaerae bacterium | reverse complement strand
CGTGCCTTCGTGGTTGAATCAATCCTTCAATGCCCGTCCAACTCCGCAATCGACGTCGCGATCTTCTCGATGCGGCCGTCGTTCATCTTGGCGATGCGGTCGGCGAAGCCGAAGATCCGCTGGTCGTGGGTGACGATCACCAGCGCGCGGTCCTCGGCCAGCGCGACCTCCTTCAGCAGTTCCATCACCCGGTGGCCCGTTTCGGCGTCGAGCGCGCTCGTCGGCTCATCGCAGACGATGAGCTTCGGGCCGTGCACGAGCGCGCGGGCGATCGCCACGCGCTGCTGCTGCCCGCCCGATAGCTGCGACGGCAGCGAGTTGCCGCGGTCGCCGAGCCCGACGCGGGCGAGCATCTCCTTGGCCCGGCGGACGGCCTCGCCGCGGGGGGTGCCGTTGATCAGCAGCGGGACGGCGGCGTTCTCGGCGGCGGTGAGCGTCGGCAGCAGGTTAAACGCCTGAAAGACGAACCCGATCGTCTGCCCGCGGTACCGCGTCTTGTCGCGGTTGCTCATCCGCTTGAAGTCGTGCCCGAAGACGCGGCACTCGCCGTCGTCCTGGTCGAGGATGCCGGCGATCACCGAGATCAGCGTCGTCTTGCCGCAGCCCGACGGGCCGACGAGCATCATCAACTCGCCCGGCTGCACGGAGAGGTCGACGCCGCGCAGCGCGACCACCTGCGAGTCGCCGCTCCCGTAGCGTTTCGTGATCCCCTCGCACGAGATCGCGACGGCACCGGGGTCGGCCGCTTGTACTGCCTGGTAGGGGAGAACTGCGGTACTCATCTCAAACCTCGTCTGACCTGAGCGCGTCGAATTGCGCCCGTCCGTTCTCGCTCGTCGCTTACGTCTCCGCGACTCCGCGCGCGTGTCGGGAAGACGCAGGCGGCGGCCGACCGAGTCGTGACATCACTCGCTGCCTGCACCGCGTCACCCTTTGAACACCACCGACGGCTCGAGCCTCAGCACGCGGATCATCCCGAGCCCGCCCGCCGCGAGGCAGCAGATCATGACGGCGAGGCCGCCGACCACGGGGATCGTCCAGGGCATCTGGAACGCGAGCCCGCCGCGGGCGAAGAGGATGCCGGTGAGGCTCGCGCCGCCGAGGCCCAGGCCGTAGCCGATCGAGCCGACGACGACTACCTGCACGCAGAGCATCCGCAGCACGGTCCAGTTGCTCGCGCCCATCGCCTTGAGGGCACCGAAGTGCTTCAGGTTGTCGAGGATGAACGTGTAGAACGTCTGCCCCGCCACGAGCAGGCCGATCACGAACCCCAGTGCGATCGTGATGCCGAAGTTGATGAGGATGCCGGTCTTATCGAGGATGTCGGCCATCGTCTGCCGCTCGAACTCGTCGTTCGTGTGCGCCTGGAAGCCGGTCTCCCGCTCGATGCGCTTGGCCACCTCCGCCACGTCCTGTCCCGCCGCCGCCTTCACGAGGACGAACGTCAACACCTTGCGCTCGGCCGGCGCCCAGGAGAGCGCCCGGCTGTAGGTCGTGTAGAGGACCGGCTCCCAGAAGAACTCCTTCGTCGCGCGGTAGGTGCCGGCGACGATCGCCTCGTGGTCGTTGATGCTGATGCGGTCGCCGACCGCCAGCGGGCGGCCGTCGCTCCGCTTGAGCCGCAGGGACGACGCGGCCTGGTCGGCGTTGATGAAGACCGCGCGGTCCTTGCGCAGGTCGATCATGCTCCCCTCGACCATCGTCGGCGGCCCGCCGACGAGCGTGGCGTCGTCGAGGCCGACGACCCGCGTCTGCACGAGCGTGCCGTCGGGCAGGCGGGTGCGGAGGTAGTTCTTGTAGAGCGGCACCGCCCAGGCGACGCCCGCCACGCCGCGCACGCGCTGCAGCGCCATCTCGCTGAGCGGCTTGAAATCCTCGGTGAACTCGACCTGCTCGTCCATCACCCACAGGTCGGCCGAGCTCGTGTCGCGGATCCACGCGCCGGTCGAGAGGGCGTAGCCGGTGAAGATCGACGCCTGCTGCGTGATCAGCAGCGCCGCGAACGCGACGCCGGCCACGAGCGCGACGTACTTCAGCCGGTCGCCGACGAGCATCTTGAGGGCCACGAAGTTCACGCCACACCCGCCTTTGGAGGATCGCGTTTGAATCCGATCTTTACGTTCGACTCCCGCGCCGTCGTGACGCGGGGGACGCGGCGGGCAAGCCCGCCGCCTAAATGAAAGAGCCGTCGGTTACTCGTCGCGGGCGAGGCCGCGGAGGATGCCGTCGACCATCGTGTTCATCCGGAGTTCGAGGTCGGCCCACTCGATCCACGGGTCGTTCGCGCTGGTGATGTGCAGCGAGACCACCCCGTGGCACGCCGCCCAGAACGTCTGGGCGACGAGTTCCGCGTCGGTCAACTCGGCCCGGTACCGGCCCGCCTTCAGGCCGTCGGCGACGGTCGCCTTGAGGAAGGCGTACGCGTCCTCGGTCGGGTCGCCCTTGCCGCACTCCCGGCCCTCGTTCGGCGGCGGGGGGAGCTTCGGCGTCATGAACATCAGCCGGTAGTGGTTCGGGTGGTCGAGCGCGAACCGCATGTACGCGTGGCCGAGCCGGCGGACGCGTTCGACCGGGTCGGCGACGTCGAGCAGCTTCAGGAAGCTCGCGGCGAGGTCGCCGAAGTCGCTCGCGCACAACTCCTGAAAGAGCGCGTCCTTGTCCTTGAAGTGGACGTAGATCGCGGTCGGCGAGTACTCGATCGCCTCGGCGATCTTGCGCATCGAGACGTTCTCATACCCCTGCGTCGCGAACAGATCACGGGCCGCGTCGAGGATCTTCGTTCGCGTCTCGTTCCGCTCTCGGTCTCGTCGTTCCTGAACACCCATAATCATGGTACGTTAGTTAACACTGTTAACTAAGTCAACTATGTTCTGATTTTACTGCTTGAACACGATCGCCGGCTCCAGCTTCATCACCTTGTAAATGCTGAACAAGGCGGAGCCTACGCAGATTACCAGCACGGAGCCGGCCGTGAAGGCCATCAGCTGCCAGGGCAGCCGGAACGACAGTTCCGTGTTCCGCGTGAGGTATCCGAACAGGCAGGCGAGGCCGACGCCGAGGCCGTAACCGATGATGCCGACGAGGATCGCCTGGAGGAGGATCATCCGCAGCAGCATCGTGTTGGCCGCCCCCATCGCCTTGAGCGCGCCGAACTGGCGGAGGTTCTCCAGGGTGAAGCTGTAGAACGTCTGCCCGGCGATCGCGGTGCCGACGATGAAGCCGAGCGCGACGGAGATCCCGAAGTTGATCGGGATGCCGGTGTTCTCGAAGAAGTACCGCCACGTCATCTCGACGAACGCCGGCTGCGTGAACGCGCCGAGCCCGGTGCTGGCGGTGATCCGCCGGCACAACTCGTCGGGCGTGATGCCGGGCTGCGCCTCGGCGAGGACGAACGACAGCAGTTTCCGCTCGCGCGGCGCGAACGTCGTCGCCCGGCTGTAGGTCGTGTAGACGACCGGCTGCGACTGGAACGTGCGCGAGACCTGGCAGATGCCGACCACGATCGCGCGGTGGTCGTTGAGCTCGAGCGTGTCGCCGATCGTCAGCGGCACGCGCGTCCCGTTCGGCCCGATCTTGGCGAGCTTCCCGGCGGCGCCGACGTCGTCGACGATGACCGAGTCGCTCCGCCGCAGGTCGGCGAGCCGGCCCTTCAGCATCGTCGGCGGGCCGCCGATGAGCGTCGTGTCGTCGAGGCCGAACACGTTGCACGTCTGGAAGCTGCCGTCGGCGAGGCGGGCCTTGAGCAGACCTTTGTAGAGCGGCACCGCCCACCGCACGCCCTCCACGCCGCGCACGCGGTAAAGCTCGGTGTCCTGGAGCGGCTTGACGTCGTCGATGAACTGGACCTTCGGGTCCATCACCCACACGTCCGGGCCCGCCATGTCGGTGATCGCGCCGTGCGTGCGCTCCATCAGGCCGATGAAGATCGCCGCCTGCTGCGTGATGAGCAGCGACGCGAACGTCAAACCCATGATGATCCCGAGGTACTTCGCGCGGTCGCCGACGAGCATTTTCAGTGCGACGAAGTTCATGGCAGGTCCGAAGTCTCGGTTCGACCGGTCGAAAGTCAGCTTGATGCGTTCGAACGCGAGGCGCCCGCGTTCACCTCTCGCGCGTCGGCTTGTCCTCGCCAACGCCCGCGGCCAAGCCGCGAACCGCCGCGAGCGAGAAGGCGGCGACGTGCTCGGCCACCTGATCGATGTCGGCCGGGCCGTACGTCGCGGGCACGGCGGGGTGGAGGCGGCGGATCACCGGGGCGGCGAAGTGGTAGAACAGGCACTGGCCCACCACGCTGAACACGCACCGCCGCACGCGCTCGTCGGTCGCCCGCTCGCCGAGCAACTCGCGGACGATGCCCGCGAGCATCATCGACAGTGGCCGCACGCTCTCGCTCACCATGAGGTCGAGCGCGGCGGTGGGGTCGGAGATCTCGCGCGCCATCAGTTTCCCCAGCCACGATTCGCGCCCCTGGTCGAGCAGTCGCAGCAGGAACGACCGGACGAACGCGTGAAGGCGCCGCTCGGGCGGGGCGTCGGGCGCGACGTCGAGCAGCGGGGGGTACTTCTCCAACGCGGTCGAGAACAGTTGCTGAAGGACCGCGGCGTACAGCCCTTCCTTATCGCGGAAGTGGTAGTTGACCGCCGCCACGTTCGCCCCGGCACGGGTGCAGATGTCGCGAACGGTCGCGCCCCTGAAGCCGTGCTCGGCAAACACCGCACACGCCGCTTCCAGCAGGCGTCGCCGCGTTTCAATGGTCGGTTCTGCTTCCAACATGGTAAAACAGCCGTTTCAATCACCAGTTTAGACCGTCTGGTAGCGCTTGGCAACTTCAATCCGGTTTTGTCGAATCAGATCAACTCAAAGGTATGGACCTGATCGGTTTACATCCGTCCGGGTCGGCGGGAGTCTGCGACCTCCGGGTTCGGCGGCATTTCTTCCCACCCCCGGCGCCGCGAGCTAAGATGGGGAGTCGCTCGGAGATCATCCCATGAATCGAGAGAAGTTCGCGTGGACCGTCAGCGTGATCCTGGTGGCGATGCTCGCCTTCCAGATCCCCGGCACCCTCGCCCACCGCGACGACGACTACGCCTTCGTCCGCACGCTCGTCGACATCCACCGGCAGGTCGCCACGAACTACGCCGAGCCGGTCGACGAGGAGAAGCGCGCGAAGCGCGATCGGCGGGATGCTCGGGAACTCGACCCGTACAGCATCTACGTCCCGCCGGCCCGCGAGGAGGAGTTCAACCGCCTGCTCGAGGAGCTTCAAGGGCGTCGGCATCCAGATCGACAAGGACAAGAAGACCGGCGACGTCATCGTCGTCTCGCCGATCGAGGGGAGCCCGGCGTTCAAGGCGGGCGTGCTGGCCGGCGACATCATCCTCAAGGTCAACGGCCAGGACCTGCCGCGCGAGTTGAAGATCGAGGAGGTCATCGGCCGCATCGGCGGCCCGCTCGGGTCGGACGTCACGCTCCGCGTGAAGCACGCGACCGGCGAGGAGGTCGACCTCAAGCTGACCCGCCATGGAGATCGTGATGCCCACCGTGAAGGGCTACCGCCGCAAGCCGACAACACGTGGGACTACTACGTGTCGACCGACCGAAAATCGCCTACCTGCGGGTCACGCAGTTCACGCCCGAGACGAGCGACAAGCTCCGCGGCATCCTCGAACCGCTGCTGAGCGACGGGATGAAGGGCCTGATCCTCGACCTCCGCTTCAACCCCGGCGGGCGGCTCGACCAGGCGAAGGAGGTCGTCGACATGTTCATCCGCTCGGGCACGATCGTCGTCACGAAGGGGGCAACCGCCGCCCGGAGGACGTGACCGTGGCCCGCGCCGAGGGGACGCTGCCGGACTCTCGATGCTCGTGCTCGTCAACGAGCACTCGGCCAAGCGCGTCGGAGATCGTCGCGGGCAGCCTCATGGACAACAAGGGCCGCTGGTCGGCACGCGCTCGTACGGCAAGGGGAGCGTGCAGGAGGTGATCCCGCTCGACGGCAAGAGCGGCGAACTGAAACTCACCGTCGCCTACTACTACCTGCCGAGCGGCCGACTCGTGCACCGCAAGAAGGACGCGACCGACTGGGGCGTGGAGCCGCAGATCAACGTGCCGATGGACGAGGAGACGCAGAAGAAGGTGATCCAGGCGCAGCGCGCGAGGAGCCGCCGCGCGCGCCGTCCGCCACGCAACCCTCGACCCAGCCGACGACGCAGGCCGTCGACGTGCAACTCGAGGCCGCCATCAACCAGATGACCGGCTTCCTCGTCCTCGACCGCTGCTGCGCCCCCGTCCGCACCGCCGAGAAGCCGACGACGACGACCACGCCGAGCACCGCCCAGTGACGCGATGTACAGGTAGGGGTCGAGCCGCAAGGGTCAAGGGTCAAGCGTCAAGGGTCAAGAGTCGAGCAATGGTCGAGCACCGCGCGTATAGCCTGATCAAGCTCCGTCACGCGCCCGTCGTAACGCACGCAGGGCGTTGCCGCCCCGCCGACCCCTATGATCCGCCTGACCCTTGACCCTTGACCCTGACCCTGACCCCTGACTCCTGACTCCTGACTCCCACCCCATGCCCAAGATCCTCGGCATCGAATCCACCTGCGACGAGACCGCCGCCGCCGTCGTGGTGGACGGCCACGACGTCCGCAGCAACGTCGTCGCGACGCAGGTCGACCTTCACGCGAAGTACCGCGGTGTGGTGCCGGAGATCGCCAGCCGGAAGGCACATCGAGAACATCCTGCCCGTGCTCCGGCGCTGGGAACGCACCCCGATAGCAAGGCGACGGCTGACAGCCGAGCGCGGATGCCGCCCCGTCTTCTTCATCCTTCATCCTTCCGCCTTCATCCTTGGACGCGATCGCCATCGCCTATCGCCCCGGCCTGATCGGGTCGCTGCTCGTCGGCGTGACGGCGGCCAAGACGCTCGCGTGGGCGCTCGGCAAGCCGCTCGTCGGGGTCGATCACGTTCACGCGCACCTCTACAGCGTGATGCTCGGGCGGAACGAGACGCCGCCGATGCCGGCCGTCGGCCTCGTGTGCAGTGGCGGGCACACCGCGCTCTACCGCGTCGGCTCGTGGCTCGACGTCGAATTGATCGGCTCCACGATCGACGACGCCGTCGGCGAGGCGTACGACAAAGTCGCCGCCATCCTCGGCCTCGCGTACCCCGGCGGGCCTGTGCTCGATCGTCTCGCGGCGGCGGGCGACGCGCGCCGGTGAAACGCCGCGCACGCTCCTCGGCCGCGATTCGCTCGACTTCTCGTTCAGCGGCCTGAAGACCGCCGTTCTCTACCACGTCTGGGGCGTGCCGACGCGCCGCGCCCTCGCGTCCGCCGCCGACGCACGGAAACTCGGCGAGCAGGAAATCCGGGACGTCGCCGCGAGTTTCCAGGCGGCGTGCATTGACGTGATCACCGAAAAAGCTCCGCCGGGCCGCCCGCGAGGTCAGCGAAGTCGGTCATCATCGGCGGCGGCGTCTCGGCCAACCGCGGCCTCCGGCGCCGCGCTGACGGCGTTCCCGCTGCCGGTCTTCCTCCCCGAGATGCGATACTGCACCGACAACGCCGCCATGTCGGCCGGCCAGCGCACGTGCTGCTCGAGGCGGGGCGTCAGCCCGCTCGACCTCGACGCGATCACGTTCAGCGAGTTTCGGAAGTGACGTCTTCGCGCGGCTCGCGGCTCCGCAGATCCTGAAAAGCGCGCCGTGCCGGCCGTCCGCTAAGCCGCGAGCGGCTCGTCTGGTAAGCTCGTGCGATGGAGCGCATCGACTCTCTCCCACCTTCCCCGCGCCCGCTCGACGGGCACAAGGGCACGTTCGGCCGGGTCCTCGTCGTCGGCGGGAACGACGGGATGATCGGGCGCGCCGGTCTTCGCCGGCACGGCCGCCCTGCGGATGGGGCCGGCCTCGTGCAACTCGCGGTGCCGCGGTCGATCCCGCCGCACGCGCTGTCGGCGGCGCCGGGAACTGATCGGCGTCGGCCTCGGCAAGGCGGCGGGGAAGGACGAACTGCTGACCGCCGGCGAGAAGGCCGACGCCGTCGTCATCGGCCCCGGCCTCGGCCGCACGCCCCGAGGCCGAGGCGCGGGTGACGCGCCTGATCCGCCTCGACAAGCCGATGGTGATCGACGCCGACGCGCTGAACCTCCTGTCGGACATGAAGCGGTGGCCGACGTACTTCCGCGCTGCGGGCGGTGCTGACGCCGCACCCGGGGGAGATGGGCCGGCCTGGAAGCCATCGACCGCGACGACGTGCCCGCCGACGACGCCGGCCGCCTCGACATCGCCTCCGCGGCCGCCGGGGCGTTCGGGCAGATCGTGGTGCTGAAGGGGAGCCACACGGTCATCACCGACGGCTGGAAGTACACCGTCAACTCCACCGGCAACAGCCGCGCTTTCCAAGGCCGGCACCGGCGACGTGCTGAGCGGGATCATCGGCACGCTCCTGGGCGCAGGAGATGGACCTGTTTGACGCCGCCCGCCTCGGCTGCCACCTCCACGGTCGCGCCGGCGAACTCGCCGGCGAACGCCTGGCCTGCGGTGCGTGCTGGCGAGAGACGTCATCGACGCGCTGCCCGCGGCCGTCGCGGAGTATGAGAAGAGCGGCGGGGCGACGGTGCCTGGAGCGGAACGCCTTCCGGGTGTAGCGGGTCATCCCCGAAGGGAGCGGTAGCGACTCGAGGGAACTCGGGAAGGGACGCACCGCCCGGGCCTGAGATCTCGTCGCTGTCGCTCCTCGGGATGACGGTCCCCTTGTCGAGCGCTACCCGTAACCGTGACGCGCTCGAAGACATGAACGTACTTGGTGCCGCGTCGCACGGTCGGGCACGCCTGAATGGCCATCGGGTGCGGAGGACGGGGCCGTTGAAGTGGCCACGCCTCGCGTGAAAGCAACGCCTCGCTCGATCAAGGGCACGGAAGCCTTGGTCACTGCCGTGACCTCGTCTCCCGTGCCCTCGTGTTTCGGTGGACTTCGCCGTTACGCCTGCGTCGCGATCGCTCCGGCTTACTTCGCCGGCAGGTTGTTCAGCAGCAGGTAGCCGATCACGCCGACCGACACCAGGGCCGAGATCGACAGGAAGATCGCGATCGCCAGCATCGTGGTGAAGCGGGCGCCCTGCTTGTGGAGGACCCGTTCGAGTTCGCCGTCGCGGGTGGTTTGGTTGTCGCGCATCTGCACGAGGACGGCGCTGGTCGCCTCGGAGTTGCGGCTGACGGAGTGCAGGGCCGAGCCGACCGTGTTGAGGTTGTCGGAGATCCGCTCGTCGTGCTCGTTGAGCGTGTTGACCCGGTCCTTCAGCGCGTCGAGCGTGCGGCCGTTCATCTCGTCGGCGCGGCTGATGCGCTCGAGGATGTCGGCGAGCTTCGACTGCTCCTCGCTCTGCTGCTCCATCCGACGCTGGATCGCCTTGAGCGTCTCGCCCTGCATCCGCGCGCTCTCGGGGAGTTGCTGCAGCGCCTGCGGCAGGTGCGACAGGTACTCCAGCAACTGGTCCTGGCGCTCGTTCGTGCGCTCGAGGTTATCGCGGATGCTGTTCATCAGCTCGCCCATCGCCTGCACGCCGTTCTGCAGGTTATCGATGGCGGCGTCGCGCTTCGCCCAGGGGCGGAGGAACGTGCTGCGCATCGCCAGGCCCGAGCCGCCGTGGATCGACGCGTTGGCGTCGGGCGTCGTCTCGTCGATGATCGTGCCCTGCAGCGGCAGGTCGCCGTTCGGCTGGGCGCCCGTCCGCTTGAGCCACCCGCCGAGGCGGGAGAAGAATCCGGTGGTGTCGGCCATGTCACTTCCCTGTGCAGGTGAGTCGGTGAAGTCCATGCACGTGTTATCGGTCGGTCCGGGTCGCTTTCTTCTCCGTCAGTTTGACAGAGGGTCGTCAGCAACTACGATCCGCGCGGCATGTCGCGCTGTCAACGGTCGAGTTCGCTCGTCTGCCTTTTTCTTGCCCTCGTCGCCGGCGCGGCGGGAGTTTCGTGCGATCGTGACGCCGTAACCCCTGCATCCCCAACACCTCAGAGGCGGCCCGCGGCCGTCCGCCCGACGGTGGCATCGCTCAGCCCCGCGGCGACCGACCTGCTGATCGGCATGGGCGCGGGCGGCCACCTCATAGCGGTAAGCAATTGGGATGCTGACCGCCCCGGAACCGTCGGACTGGCCCGCGTGGGGGACTACCGCTCGGTCGACCGCGAGCGCCTCAGCGAGCTCCGCCCGGACGTGCTCGTCGTGCAGTTCCATCCCGACAAGATGCCCGCCGGCCTCGTCGACTTCGCGCGGTCGATCGGCACGAAGATCGTGAACGTGCAGATCGTTGTCCTCGACGACGTCTTCTCCGCGATCCGCCTGTTGGGCGATGCGGTTAACGCCCCCGACCGCGCCGGGGAAGCCGAGCGGGCGCTGCGCGCCTCGCTCGACTCAGTGCGGCAGCGCGTGGCGGGGCGGCCGCCGGTGCGGACGTACGTCGCGCGCGACGAGACGGGTTTGGCCAGCGTCGGCGGCGGCAACTTCGTCGACGACGTGCTGCGGGCGGCGGGGGGCGTGAACGTGCTGTCGGGCGGCGTGAACTCGTACCCCACGGTCGACCGCGAGCAGCTCGCCGCGCTCGACCCCGACGCGATCCTCCACCTCCTGCCCGAGGCCTCGCCGCAGGTCGTCGAGGCGGCGAAGCGGTTTTGGGCGGCCCTCCCCGAACTGCGGGCCGTGCGCGAGAAGCGCGTCTACGTCCTGACCGAGTACTACGTCCTCCAGCCCAGCCACCGCATCGGCGACGCCGCCGCCCGCTTCGCCGAGCACCTGCACGACCTGCCGCCCGCGCCGCCGACGACCGCACCGGCACCCGCGCCTGCTACGACGTCACCCGGGCCCGCGACCACGTCACTTGCGCCCGCGACGACGGCGCCCGCGCCCGCGACGACATCACCCTCACCTGTCTTCGAACCACCCGCGAGGTCAACGCATAACACGCACGAGCGGGCGCTCCGCACCTCCGCGCCGAACGCTGAAGTACCGTTGGCATCGAGTTCCACCCCTTTTAGCCGCCGCCCGAAGGGCCGCGCTCGCCCTCGTTCGGCGGAGACTTCAAGGATTACTAGACGCTCTCCCCAGAATAACCCCCGCGCCGCGACGTTGATGAACTCCCCCCGCGCGGTGGCTTCGTGAAGCGCTGGGGCCTGGGAAGACTGCTCGTCACGATCGCGCTGGGCGTGCTCGTGTGGGCCGCGCTCGGCGCCGCCTGCCTCTTCGTCGGCTCCACCGGCGAGGTGGGCTGGCCGTCGCCGGCGGTCCGGCGGATCCGCCTCGAGTACGTGATGGTCGCGTCGCTCGTCGGCGCGGCCCTCGCGGCGGCGGGCGTGGTGTACCAGGCGATCCTCCGCAACCCGCTGGCCGACCCGTACCTCCTCGGCGTCAGCAGCGGCGCGTCGCTCCTGGCGTACCTGTGGCAACTGCCGGCCCTCGCCACGCTCGTGTCGTCCGACGTCGCGGCGGCGGCGGGGCAGCAGGCGTTCGCGTTCGTCGGGGCGGCGGCGTCGGTCGCGGTCGTCTTCACGCTCGCCAGCCGTCGCGGGCGACTCGAGCCGGTGACGCTCCTGCTCGTCGGCGTGATCGTCAACGCGGTCAACGCGTCGATCTTCCTCCTGCTCAACGCGCTGATCAAAGACCCCGCCCGCGCGGGCGGCCCGCTCAGCTTCCTCGGCGGCGGCCTGCCTGCGCAGTTGACGGCGGCGCAGTGGTGGGCGGCGGGGTCGGGCGTGCTGGCCGGGTGGTTAGTGCTGTTCTACGTCAGCGGCCAACTCAACGTGGCCGGCGTGAGCGAGGCCGAGGCGCAGGCGCTGGGCGTGCGCATCCACCGCCTGCGCTGGCTCGGGCTCGTCATTGCGTCGGCCGTCACGGCGTCGGCGGTGGCGGTCAGCGGGCCGATCGGGTTCGTCGGCCTCGTCTGCCCGCACCTCGCCCGGCTCGTCGTCGGCAACGACCAGCGCCGCCTCCTGCCGCTCGCCACCGCGCTCGGCGCCGGCCTGCTCGCGCTCGCCGACGCCGCCTCGCGCTGGGTCGCGCAGAGCCGCGTCGAGACCACGCTCCCGGTCGGCGTCCTCACCGGGCTGTTGGGCGGACCATTCTTCCTCCTGCTCCTCTGGCAGACGCGCCGGCAAGAGAATTGAACCGCGAAGGGCGCGAAGAACGCGAACGGCGCGGCGCTCGCATCCCAGTTCAACGCAATGGTCCCCGCCCCGCGTTTCCAACACTCCCCCCCTCGGCCGCCGGCGGTCGCTCCGCGTCTACTCGGTCTTTAGCTGTTTCTTACATGAACAGTATGGAACCCCTCACCCGACGGCATCAACCTCCACCCGCTTCGGCGATTTGAACACCTTGAACATCAACCAAAGCGACGGCACCAGCAGTGCCATGCCGAACGGGAGCGTCAGCAGCATGAACCGCAGCGTCGGTGCGGGGGCGGCCGCCCGCGCTAGGGGCATGTCCGGGTAGACGAGGTAGGGCCGGTGCGCCAGGCCCCAGCCGAGCAGCAGGAGCACGATCTCCCCCGCGGCGAATACGCGGCTCAGCCCGAAGCGCCGGCCGAACACCGCCCACGCCGACGCGGCGAAGCAGGCGAGGCCGGCCACGAGCACCGGCGCCGACGACGGCCGCAGCAACTGCCGCACGAACCACGGCGCCTCCCGCCACGCCAGCAGCAGGACGATCGCCGCCAGCGCGGCCGTGGTCGTGCCGGCGACGATCGCCCGGCGGCGGAAGTCCTCGCGGAGGTCGCCGTCGGTCTCGGCCGTCAGGTAGACGGCCGCGAGGTAGGCACGCAGGCGGAGAGCCGCCAGCGCGCCGCACCCGATCGCGTAGGGCGAGAGCCACGGCAGCGGCGACGCGAGGCGCACCCCGCCGCCCGGGTCGATCCGCACGTCGCCGGCGGTGATCGCGCCGAACGCCGCGCCGAGCAGCAGCGGCGAGATGACCGACGCCGCCCCGAACACCACGCTCCACGGCGACAGGTGCGGCGTCCCGTCCGCACCGGGCTTGCCGACGCCGCGGAACACGAACGCCGCCCCGCGCAGCATGATGCCCGCCAGCGCGAGGTGGAACGGGACGAACAGCGCCACGCCGAGCGGCGCGTACCCGTACGGGAAGCAGGTGAACAGCACGACGATCACGAAGATCAGCCACACGTGGTTCGCCTCCCACACCGGCCCCATCGCGCGGGCGATCGCCTCCTGCTGCTGACGGCGGCGCGGCCCGCGGGCGAACAGGTCCCACACGCCGCCCCCGAAGTCGGCGCCGCCGAGCACCGCGTAGGCCATCAGCCCGAGCAGGGCGGCGGCGGCGGAGAGGTCGATGAGGGTTGCGTGGGACATGGGGTGTTTAGAAGTTCTTTAGGAAGACTCACCACGAAGGCACGGAGGCACGGAGGCACGGAGGCACGGAGGCTGAGAGGGAGCATCGAGTAGTTCGCCGTCACACATCGATAAGCGAGTTGTGACCTCCCTCTTCCCGGTACGCCGGGGAGAGGGCGGGGGAGAGGGGCTCGCGGGGTGGGCGTGGCACGAATGGTGGCGCCGCTTGCGTGAACCCCTCTCCCCTTCCCTCTCCCCGGCGTACCGGGAAGAGGGTGGCTGCAACACGTCCCGCCACGCGCCACTAGTTCCTCCTCCGACCTTTGCCGTCTCCGTCCTACCTCCGTGTCTCCGTGCCTCGGTGGTTCATCTGCTTTTTACGTCGCGCCACCCACCGCCAAGTCCTTCGCCTGCGGCAGGGGGACGTCTTGCGGGGCCCGTACCGCGTCGTCGCCGTCGCCGGGGTCGCGCAGGCGTCGCAGCAGCACGATCACCGTCGTGGCGAGCAGCAGGTAGAGCAGCGTGTAGCCGTAGAACGTCTCGGCCACGCCGGGGGCGGTGGTCACCGCGTCCTTCGTCTTCATGAACCCGTTGATCACCCACGGCTGGCGGCCGACCTCGGTGACGATCCAGCCGGCCTCGAGGGCGATGAAGCCCATCGGCGCGCAGAGCACCGCCAGCCAGAGCATTTTGCGGCTGTCGAGCGCCGTCTCCTTGTCGCGCCAGTACCGCCACAGGAACCACACGCCGAGCACGATCAGCAGCGTGCCGAGGCCGACCATCACCTGGAACGCGAAGTGCGTCAGGTGGAGGTTCGGCCAGTTCTCGCGCGGGATCTGGTCGAGGCCGGGCACGACGGCGCTGGGGCTGTGGTCGGCGAGGACGCTCAGGCCGCCGGGGATCTCGATCGCGTACTTCGTCTCGCCCGCCTCGGCGTCGGGGATGCCCCCGATGCGCAGCGGCGCCCACGCCTCGGTCTTGAACTGCCCCTCCATCGCCGCGAACTTCGCCGGCTGCGTCTTGAAGACGAACTTCGCCAGCAGATCGCCGCTGAGCGGTTGCAGCAGCGCCGTCACCGCCCCGACCGCCAGCGCCGTGCGGATCGCGATGCGGTGGTACGCGTCGCGCCGCCCGCGCAGCCAGCCCCAGGCGTAGATGCCGGCCACGGCGAACGAGACGGCGATGTAGCACGACAGCGTCGAGTGCAGCGCCATCACGAACCACCCGTACTGCTTCAGGATCGCGATCGGGTCGGTCACCACGACGCGGCCGGCCTCCATCTCGAAGCCGACGGGCAACTGCATCCACGCGTTCACGCCGAGCACGAGGATCCCCGAGATCGCGCCGCTGACGGCCACCACCACGCCGCACCACCAGTGGGCGACGGCGCTGAGGCGGTCCCACCCGTACAGGTAGAGCCCGAGGAAGATCGCCTCGATGAAGAACGCGTACCCCTCGAGCGCGAACAGGTGCCCGACGACCGCGCCGGTCACCTCCATGTACCGCGGCCACAGCAGCCCCAACTCGAACGACAACGCCGTCCCCGACACCGCTCCGACCGCGAACAGCAGCCCCGTCACCTTCGCCCACTTCTTCGCCAGGCGGAGGTACACCTCGTCCTTCGTCTTGAGGTAGCGGCGCTCGACGAGGACCATCAGGAACGGCAGCCCGATCCCGATCGCGGCGAACACCATGTGGAACGCCAGCGACATCGTCATCTGCAGGCGGGCGGCGAGAAGCGACTCCATAACGTGCTCCAATCGACTTTGTGAATTTTAGCACGATGTGGGGCTGAAGTCATGTTTTCCCGGGTCTTTCCGCGCCTGTTCAATCGACCCGACATCCCCCGTTTCGCCGCAGGCCCGAAGGGCCCGCTGCCAATTATTCGGCCAAGCCGTTAGCGCAGTGCGCGTGGAGAAGAGTCCGTTGGCGAGCGGCACGGCCAGTCGTCGCCCGCGCGGCAACGGTGGCGCGAAGAGAGCGCCGGGAGGGGTGAATGCTTCAGGCGAGGCCGCGCCAACTGCGCCGCGGGCGCTGACGCGCGCGGCGGTGATTCGCGTGCGGCGCGGCGCGCCGCGGGTGACGGCGTCAGTCTTCGCGCCGCAGGAACAGCACGGCGGCGACGAGCCGCGGCCGCGCCCAGCGCCGGCGGCGAGCCACGGTTGACCGCCGAGGACCGGGACCGGGTAGCGGTGGGCGAACAGCAGCGCGGCGGCGGCCAGCACGGCCACCGCGTAGCGCTTGCCGACGAAGACGCAGCTCAGCAGCACGATCGCGCCCGCGACGCCGCCGTTCCAGCTGCCGACCGCGGCCGACGCCCACCGCGGCACGCCGCCGATCTCCAGGTCGCGGTCGGCGCGCCCGCCGGCGTTCCACCGCCGCTCGATCGTCACGGCGTGCCGCACGTCGCGGCCCCCGGCGATGCGGACGGGGTCGACCGTCTGGGCCAGCGTCTTGGCCCCCTCGACGATCGCGCCCCTCGAGCGCGTTCTGGCGGAGCCAGATCCCGAACCCCGCCAGCAGCGTCGCCGCCAGCACGAACCGCGCGCGCGCTTCGAGCAACACGTCCAGCGGCCCGCCGTAGCGGCGGCGGACGTACCCCTGGTGCTTGTAGCCGGGCAGGTGGTCGTCGAGGTCCATCTTGCGGTCGTCGTGCACCCACGACGTCGCGATCGCCCCCGCCTGCCACGGCGGCACGCCGCCCGGCGCGGCGGTGAGCGCGCGCGCTGATCGGCGGTGTCGCACGACCGCCGCGCGGCACCAGGCGGTCGGCCGACCGCCGGGCCTGCTGGGCGGCGGCGCCGTCGTCGAGCCCCTTCGCCCGCAAGCGCCTCGGCCTCGACCCGCTGGAGCAGGCGGCGGCTCGCGCTCGGTCTTGCGCGCTCGACGCGCCGGTCGAACAGGTCGATCAGCGGGTCGCGCCACGCCGCGAACCGCCGCCGGCTGCGGCCGCGCTCCCCCTTGCCCCAGTTGCGGCGGGCGATCAGCTTCGCGTCGTAGTCGAACAGCGCCTCGTAGAACTCCTCCCACCGGTCGCCCGCGTAGCGGCAGACGAACTGCCGCAGGCTGTTCTCGTCGAGGCCCGTGAGCGCATCCGCTTCAGCAGCGCCTCGGCCGCGGCCAGCGCGGGCTCGCGCTCGCTCGGCGGCGGCGGCGCGGTCGACGCCGAGGTGGAACGCGGCCGCCGCCAGCAGGGCGGCCAGCGCGAAGCCGAGCATGATCCAGTGGAGGTGGAAGATCACCAGCAGCGCGCGGCGACGATCACGGTCACGCCGGCGATCCGCAAGCGCGTCGACGAGGCTCGTGCCGAACAGGAACTGGCGGAAGCTGCTTGAACAGCGCCGTCCCGCCCGTGACGCCGACGATGAGCTGGTAGAACAGCGCGTCGCCGCCGCGAACCCCACCACGCCCGCCGCCGCCAGCGGCAGGCCGATCTGCGGCAGCGCACAGCAGCGCCGCCAGCCCGCAGACGGCGAAGAAGCCGCGCACGATCCACGCGCGGGCCGCCGCCCACGTCGCGCCGTTGAAGGCCGCGACGTGCTGCTCGAGCTCTTGGACGGCCTGCTCCTGCGGCGAGAACGCCTTGCCGGAGTCGACGCCGAGGAACGTCTCCAGCGCCTCGACGACCTCGCCCATCGTCTGGAAGCGGTCGCCGGGGCGCTTGGCCGTCATCCGCACGACGATCGCCGACAGCGTCGGCGGCACGTGCCGGGCGACGCGGTCGGGCGGGACGAGCGGCTCGGTCGAGTGCTTCGTGATCACCTCGTACGCCGTGCGGCCGGAGAACGGCGGGCGGCCGGTCAGCAGGTCGTAGAGCGTGCAGCCGAGCGAGTAGACGTCCGCCCGCTGGTCGACGTGGGCCGCGTCGCGGGCCTGCTCGGGCGGCATGTAGGCCGGCGTGCCCATCGACACGTTGAGCTGCGTGTCGCCCGGCCCGCCCGTCGCCCGCCGCGACGCAACCGCCGCCGCCGCGCGCCGCGGCCGGCGCGGGGAGGTCGGCGGCGTCGGCGCGCTTGACGAGCCCGAGGTCGGCGACCTTCACAAGGCCTTGGTCGTTCAGCAGCAGGTTGTCGGGCTTCACGTCGCGGTGGATCAGGCCGTGGTCGTGGGCGAACTTCAGCCCGCGGGCGGCCTGCAGCACGTAGCCGGTCGCCACGTCCGGGTCGAGCCGCCCGGCGTCGTGGACAACGGCGGCGAGGCTGTTGCCGTGGACGAACTCCATGCTGAAGAAGTGCACGTCTCGCTCGGCGTCGCCGGCCGCGGCCTGGCGGGTGACGCCGATGTCGTAGATCTGCACGACGTTGTGGTGCGTGAGTTGCGCGGCGTACGCCTCGCGGGTGAAGCGGGCGACGAACTGCGGGTCGGCCGCCAGCCGCGGGGCCAGGACCTTCACCGCGACGTTGCGGTCGAGCGAGATCTGGCGGGCGAGGTAGACCGCGCCCATCCCGCCCTGGCCGAGTTGGGCGCAGGACCTCGTACCCGCCGAGCTTGAAGTGGAGGCCTCGTCCCTCGTCAGGTCGGCCGGCCCGGGCCGATCGCCGCCGCCGCCGCCGCGTCGCGCTTCGCCCGGCTCGGGCTGGGTGACGTCCGGCGTGGCGCGCGTGACGCCGGGGTCGGTCGCGCCGCGTGACGGCCGGCCCGATCGTCGGGCGGGCGGCGGGGGGAACGGTCGGCTGCGGCGCGCGAGCGGGGGGCATCGCCGCCCGCGCGCGACGGCGCGGCGGCGCGTGCGGCGGGCGCGCGGGTGGTGGCGATCGTGGCGGCGGACGGGGGCGCGGCGCGGGCGTGCGCGGCGGTTGCGTGGCGCCGGCGGCGGGCGGGGGGCGTCGGCGTGGATCGCCCCCATCCCCAGGCCGGTCGCCGAGGCGAGCGTCTCCTGCCCGCGGCCAGCGTTTGCGACAGCGGGTACGCCTCGGGCCACGGGCCCGGCTGCGGGTGGAGCACCAGCAGGAACTTGCCGCCGCACGCCGAGCACCTGGGCCCGAACCGCCCGACCTTCTGGCCGCGGATCTCCATCGCGTGCTGGCAGTACGGGCAGCGTACGGAGGTGGCCATGGCGGTTAGGGTGGTCGGGGTGCCCGCGGGCGCGCGACAGGGCCGCGCGTCCGGCATCCACGATAAGATCCCGCGCCGGCTTCGTCAAAAGCTTTGCGCGGACGGGGAATCCGGATAGGCAGGATGGGCAAGCGGTTTTCGCACGCGGGTTGATCAACGCAAGCGGACGCGGCCGCTTTCCGCGTTGACCGGTTCTCGGACCGACCCCATAGTCGACCAGCGTCGCCCCGCTCGTGGGTCCGGCTCCGAAAGTTCACCAGTTCGACTTCACCGCAACAGGGAGTACCTCGTGCGCAACGATGTGACCGCGCCCACGCGTTCCACCGCCACCACCACCGCCGCCGCCGCCCCGGCGGGCGCCGCGGCCGCCGCCCGCCTCGCCGCCGCCGTCGCGCCGGCCGTCGAGTCGCTCGAGAACCGCGTGCTTTTCGCCGGCGGCACGTTCTGGGATCGGATCGTCACCGCCGCCGCCGCGATCGGCATCGACGTCGACCTCGCCGCCAACGACGGCGCCGTCGGCCTCGGGGCCGTGGGCGATGCCCGGAGTGATGAACTCCGCAAGGACGACGACCGCGGTGACCGCGACGGCGACGATGACGATGGAGACGACGACTCCGACGACGAGGAGGGGGACGACGACGACGACGACGACGACGACGACAAGGACGACGAGAAGAAGCCCAAGGGCAACAAGGGCCGCGGCGGCGACACGACGCGCCGGCCGTCGACGTGCGCGCCGACGTCGACGCCGCCGGCCGCCGCACGCACACGGTCGGCGTCGTCTTCACCGACGAGAAGAAGGTGCGGGCGGCGACGATCACGAAGGACGCGTTCTCGGTCGTCGGCCCCGGCGGCGACGCGCTGGACGTGTCGGACTTCTACCTCATGCCCGCCAAGGACGGCGACCGCGTGCTCGCCGTGCTGACCGTCGACGCCCCCGGCGGCCGCTGGGACGCCGCCGACGCCGGCCGCTACACCGTGAACGTCGCCGGCGGGCAGATCGCCGACACGAAGGGCAACGTCTCGGCCGGCGGCCGCGGCACGTTCGACGTCAACACCGCCACGCCCGACGGCGCCGCCCCGACCGCCGAGGCGATCACCGCCGGCAACGTCACCCGCGCCGGCGGCGGCGGCCACGCCGTCACCGTCACCTACCGCGACGACCAGGGCCTCGACGTCTCGTCGATCAACGCCGCCGACCTCTCGGTGCGGCCCCGGCGGCGGCGACGTAACGGTCGGCAGCGTGGACGTCACGCCCTCGGCCGACCGGAAGTCGGCGACGGCGGTCTACAGCCTGTCTGCGCCCGGCGGGTCGTGGGACTTCTCCGACAACGGCACGTATGCGGTGACCGTGCGCGCGACGAGGCGCGACGCCGCCGGCAACGCGGTGGGCGCGCGCCCGCCGCCTCGTTCGACGTGAGCGTCGCGGCCCCGCCGCCGGTCGATCCCGACTACGGCGGTGGCGACGGATCGGGCGGCGGCGGCACTGACGGCGGCGGTAGCGGCGGCGGCGGGGGCGGCGGCGGCGGCGAGATCGCGCTGCCGGGCTTCGTCGGCGAGGCCGGTCGCTGCCCGACGGGTCGATCATCGTCGCCGGCCGCACCGGCCAGATCGACGCCGGCCAGCCCCGCGCCGCCCTCCAGCGCTACGACGCGACCGGCCGGCTCGACCCGTCCTTCGGCACGCGCGGCAGCGTCGTCGCGCCGCTCGGGCAGAACGACGCGTACTTCGGCATCGCCGTGCAGGGCGACCGCGTCGTCGTCGCCGGCACGAGCAACGGCGAGTTCATGCTCGTCCGCTACGACCTCACCGGCAACCTCGATACGACGTTCGGCACCGGCGGCATGGTCTTCACCGACCTCGGCGGCGCCGACGACACCGCCTACGCGATCGCCGTCGCCCCCGACGGCAAGCTCGTCGCCGCGGGCGCCGCCGCCGGTAACGTCGCCTTCGCCCGCTACGACGCCGACGGCCGGCCCGACCCCAACTTCGGCCAGGGCGGCCGCCAACTGTTCGACCTCGGCTCCGACACCGACGTCGCCGGCACCGTCGCGGTGATGGCGGACGGGCGGATCGTCGCCGTCGGCTCGCGCACGTCGAACGTGGCCGTCGTCCGCCTCCGCGCCAACGGCGAGGCCGACACGAGCTTCGCCGGCGACGGGCTGCAGATCATCGAAGACCTCGCCGCCCGCGGCGGCAGCGGCCCCGACCGCTCGCAGGGGATGGCCGTCCAGCCGGACGGGAAGATCCTGCTCGCCGGCGCCACGGGCGCCGGCGACTTCGCCGTCACCCGCCTCGCGATCGACGGCGACCGCGACGCGACCTTCGGCAGCGGCGGCGCGACGAGCGTCGACTTCGGCGGCGACGACGACGCCGACGCGGTCATCCTCCAGGACGGCGGCGAGATCCTCGTGCTCGGCACGTCGCTCATCGCCGGCGACGTAAAGACCGCCGTCGCCGCGCTCGGCCAGAACGGCTCGCTCATCACGAGTTTCGGCAACGGCGGCAAGCTCCTGCTCGACGCCACCGAGCCGGCGTCGACGCGCGAGATGCACGTCGGCGACTTCGTCTACCGCGCGTACGCCGCGAAGCAGTCCGACGGCAGCGTCGTCGTCGGCAACGGCGGCTCGACGCCGCGCCAGGCCGCGCCGAGCCTCAAGCGGCTGTTCGTCCCCGGCACGCGCCTCCAGCCGCGCGGCAACCAGATCGACGACTTCGGCCACGCCGCCTCCAACGGCCGCCGCCCCGCGCTGCAGTACCCCGAGGCCGACGGCACGGTCGACACGTTCACGCTGCGGGGCGGCGCCGGCAGCGCGTTCCTCGACGGCGACCGGATCAACGTCGTCCTCACCGACGGCGGCGCGGGCGGCGTCTCGTTCACCGTCCGGGCCAAGGGCGGCGCCGACGACGGCCGCGTCGCGCTCGGCGACGTCGCGGTCAGCGGGACGCTCCGCTCGACGATCGCCCGCGGCGCCGACGTCTCGGGCACGCTCTTCGCGTCCGGCTCGATCGGCACGCTGTCGATCGGCACGCTCACCGGCACGGTCGCCGCCGCCGGCGGCATCGGCACGCTGCGGGCCGCCGCGCTGACGGATGCGAAGGTGCTCAGCGGCGCCGCGCTCGGCGCCGTCGGCCGCCTCGGCGGCGGCGGCGCCGACGCCGACGCGTTCCGCGCCGGCTCGATCAACTCGGTGCGCGTCAGCGGCGCGATCGACAACACGCTGATCGCCGCCGGCCTCGACCCGGTCGACGCCACGTTCTTCAACGACGACGACCGGATCACCGGCGGCGCCGAGAGCCTGATCCGCTGGATCTCCGCCGCCAGCGCCGACGCCCGCACCCGCCTCGCCGCCGGCGCCTTCGGCCGCGCCCGCCTCGGCGACGCCGCCGACCCGGCGACCGACCCGCGGTTCACCACGCTGTGACGGGCGGCGGCCGCGTCGTCGGCGCGGTCGCGACGGCCGCCCCGTTCGCCGGGGCGGCGGCGACGGCCTCAAACTGCCGGGGACTCAGCCGACGCGACCCCACACGGTCGCGTCGGCTGATCGCCGTTCACATCTCGCAAGCCGTGCCGCGTCGCGTGGCACGCTCGCCGTACAACCCGCCGTCTGGCTGCGGTTGCCATAGAACTGCGCGCGTCGATTCGCGAAATCTCAATTCATTCATACCTGTTCGTAACGACACCCGAATACGCCCCCGCGAATCTATCGCCCGACGTCAAGTCGCCGCCCGGAGCGCGCCCGCGAGCGGGAATGACCGACGCGCGCCACGCCCGTACCTGCGCTCCGACCGAGTGGTCGCCGCAGCGACCCGGCGCGTGACGCCCTTGGGGAGACGTTTCCCCTCGCGCGCGTGGACCGCGCGTGCCCGCCGTGCGGCAGCCCGTCGGGACAGCCGTGGGTCGTCTGCCCCCTCATTTCCCTATCCGCGCTTCGGTAGCCGCGCGGGTTTCGCTTGCCGCGGCTCCGCTGGGCGCAGTTGTTTTTCCACCGACGTTCGTTCGAGGAGATCCCGTGAGAAAATGCGTGTTACGTAACGCCGCCGTGCCGGCCGTCCTGGCCGCGGCCGTGCTCGGGGCCGGGCGGGCCCGGGCGGGGCAGTTGCCCACCCCGACGATCACCGCCAACGCCACGCCGTTCGACGCCAGGTTCGTGCCTGCCAACGTGTTCGACAGCGGCGGCGGCGAGTACGCCAGCAAGAGCCAGGGCGTCGGCCCCGTCTTCACGACCGACCCGAACCTCGGCACGTGGCTGAACTTCGACTTCGGCGCGCCGGTGACGATCGACTCGTTCGTCAACCGGACCCGGGCGAACGCCGCCGACGTGGTGGGCGAGTCGCAACTGGTGTTCAGCCAGGACCCGACCTTCGACGCGTCGGATTCGGTCGTGAAGTTCGACGTGACCGGGCAGAACGGGCAGGGGTTCGTCAACCGGTTCGCGTCGCAGACCGCGCGGTACGTGCGGTGGGAGGCCGTGACCGCGCCCGGCGTCACCAACTCGCCGGAGTCCGGGCCGAACCCGCCGTCGAAGACCTCGCCCAACAACAGGAACCTCGGCTCGCGGCAGATGTACTTCCTGGACTCGCCGGCCGACATGGCGCCGCTGCCGAACCCCACGGTCGTCGGCGCGTTCACCGAGTTCTCGACCGGCTACGTGGCGGCGAACGCGGTGAACGACGACGCCGGCGTGTTCAGCTCCGGCAAGGAGTACGCCTCGCGCAACGGCGGCGACGCGACGTTCGTCGACTTCGACTTCGGCGCGCCGACCAAGATCGGCGCGTTCGACTTCTTCGACCGCGACGTGGCGGCCGACCGCACGTTCTCCTACACGATGACGTTCAGCAACGACGCGAACTTCAGCAACGTGATCTTCACGCAGCCGTTCGAGGCGACCGGCAGCCCGCAGAACCGGGTTAACTCCGAGGTCTTCAGCCAGGCCGTGACGGCGCAGTTCGTTCGGTACGAGGTGGACGTGCAGTCGGGGATCAACACCTCCAACACGGGGATCAGTGAGATGGTCTTCTACACGCCCGTGCCGGAGCCGGCGGGCTTGACGCTCCTCGGGGCCGGCGCGGCGGGCCTGCTGGGCCGCCGCCGCCGCCGGCACGCGCGCGGCGGGTGACGCCCCGGCGGCGCGCCGACCGACGGCGCGGGTGTTGCGCGCCGCGCGCGGGTTACGCTCCGATTCATGCGCGGATCACGTTCCGATTCGCGTGCCACGCCCCTGGTTCTCGCGCCTCGCGACGGCGGGCCGTACCGCCGCGCTTTTCCATTAGGACGCATCAATGCACGCGACAGCCACCCCTCACGTCACCCACACGGCCCGCAGCCGGCGGCCGGGCGCGTTCACGCTCGTCGAGCTGCTGGTCGTGATCGGGATCATCGCGGTGCTCATGGGCATCCTGCTGCCGGCCCTCAGCAAGGCGCGCCAGGCGGGGTACGAGGTCTCGTGCAAGAGCAACCTCCGCCAGCTCGCGCTGGGGTTCACGATGTTCGCCAACGAGCACAACGGGCACCTGCCGGGCGGCTTCTACGACCGCGGCAACCCCGACGCCAGGCGCCGCGACTGGGCGTTCGGCGGCAACCTCAACGCCGCCGGCACCCCGGTCACGTACCTCGACGCGCCGCAGAGCGGCACCCTTTACCGCTACATGAACAGCGACCCCAACGTGTACCGGTGCCCCGCGCTCTCGCCGCTCCCGCTCAGCGCGCACGAGAGCAACGGCCGGTTCGACTACGCGAACTTCTCCTCGCTCTCGGGCGCGAAGCTGGTGAAGGTCCGCGGCGACGCGCGGCACACCCACCCGCCGGTCGACGGCGCGCCGGGCGTGGTCGAGACGGTCCCGATCCCGATCATCATCGAGGAGGACCCGGCGCTCAGCATGAACATCGGGTCGCTCGACGCCACCCACGCCGGCGCCGACTCGTTCTCCCACCAGCACCGCGGCGGGGCGAACTTCGCCGCCATCGACGGCAGCGTCCACTGGATCAAGGTCGCCAAGGGCCGGCCCACGCAATCCTGGACCGCCCGAGCCCCCAGCGGCCGCTACGTCCACCTCGGCACCCAACACGCCGGCGGGACGGCCAACGCGTGGAAGGCCAGTTGGGGCTGGTGGAACCGCCGGTAATCGGCCTGCGCCCCACCCCACGAAGACGCGACGTTTGCCGGGCGACGCTCGAGCGGTGACCGCTGCGCGCGTCCGACCGATGTCGGGCGGCGCCGCCCCCCGCGGCAAGAGCATATCCTTGTGACCCGCAGCGGGCCCTTCGGGCCTGCGGCGAAACGGGGGATGCCGGGTCATTCGGCGAGGCTCTGAATGCGCGTGTCGTCCGTCGAGTGGACGCTCGTGTGGTCCGACCCGTTCGATCCACGTCATAGATGCCCGCAGTCGCCGGCGCGGGGCACGCTTGCGCTTTACCCTGTCGGGCGAACGCTTAACCTGTAGACGGCCGCACATCGGCCCGCCGCGGGCGTATTACGAGCGGCCGCATCCGCATTTAATTGGAAGGTCCGCCTGCTACGGAAGGAAGATTGGCATGACCCGACAGCTTAACGGGTGGAACGGCATCACGCCGACGCCGGGCGCACTCGTTTCGCTCGTCGTCGTCGCGTGCCTGCTGGCAACGGGCCCGGCCCGCGCTGACGAGGCCGGCCCGCTGCCCGAGACGGTCCGCTTTAACCGCGACGTCCGCCCGATCCTGTCCGACGCGTGCTTCAAGTGCCACGGTTTCGACCCGAAGGAGCGCAAGGCCGGCCTGCGGCTCGACACGCGCGAGGGCGCGATTGCGGCGCTCGA
This sequence comes from Phycisphaerae bacterium, assembly GCA_030448225.1. Next base: position 28,642 of record JAUJNJ010000039.1, on the reverse strand, counting down.
CGGCGGCGCCCACCCGATCACCCCCGGCGACGCGAACAAGAGCGAGGTGTACCGGCGCCTCGTCACCGACGACGCCGACGAACTGATGCCGCCGCCGAAGAGCGGCAAGACGCTCACGCCGCGGCAGAAGGCGATCGTGAAGCGGTGGATCGAGCAGGGCGCGGCGTACGAGGCGCACTGGTCGTTTGTTCCGCCGCAGCGGCCGGAACTGCCGCCGGTGAAGAACGAAAAGTGGGCGAAGAACCCGGTCGACCGTTTCATCCTGGCGCGGCTGGATCGCGAGGGTCTGTCGCCGTCGCCCGAGGCGGACCGCGTCACGCTCGTCCGCCGGGTGACGCTCGATCTGACCGGCCTGCCGCCGACGCCGGCGGAGGTGGACGCGTTCGTCGCCGATCGATCGCCCGACGCGTACGAGCGGCTCGTGGATCGGCTGCTGTCGTCGCCGCGCTACGGCGAGCGGATGGCGGTCGACTGGCTCGACGCCGCCCGCTTCGCCGACACGCACGGCTTCCACATCGACGCCGGCCGCGACATGACGCGCTGGCGCGACTGGACCATCGACGCGTTCGCGAAGAACAAGCCGTACGACGCGTTCGTCGTCGAGCAACTCGCCGGCGACCTGCTGCCCAACGCCACGCTCGACCAGCGGATCGCCAGCGGCTTCAACCGCAACCACATGATCAACTTCGAGGGCGGCGCCGACCCCGACGAGTACCACACCGCCTACGTGATGGACCGCGTGAACACGACGAGCACGGTCTTCCTCGGCCTCACCGTCGCCTGCGCGCAGTGCCACGACCACAAGTACGACCCGGTCACGCAGAAGGATTTTTACAGCCTCTACGCGTTCTTCAACAACGTGCCCGAGAACGGCCTGGACGGCCGCAAGGGCAACGCCGCCCCGATGCTGCGCCTGGCGACGCCGGCGCAGGAGAAGAAGCTGGAGCAGTTGGCGTCGGACGTGAAGCGGATCGAGGCGAAGCCGAAGGGCGCCGACGTGAGCGCGGCGCAGCTAGCGTGGGAAAAGTCGGTGAGCGATCCGGCGAACCGCCCCACGTGGACGGCGCTGGAGCCGACCGAGGTGCGATCGGCCGGCGGCGCGACGCTGACGAGGCGGCCGGATCGGTCGATCGTCGCCGAAGGCGCGAACCCGCCGCGAGACACGTACACGATTACTGCACCCGTGAAGCTCGGACAGATCACCGCGATCCGCATCGAGGCGATGCCGGACGACGCGCTCGCGGCGCGCGGCCCCGGCCGGAGCGGCAACGGCAACGTGGTGCTGACGGACGTCGGCGCGACCGTCGGCGGCGCGGCGGTGAAACTTGTCGGGGCGTCGGCCGACTTCAGCCAGGACAAGTTCCCCGTCGCCCACGCGATCGATGCCAATCCGCAGACGGGCTGGGCGATCTACCCGAAGGTGGGCGAGCCGCACGAGGCGGTGTTCGAACTCGCGACGCCGACGCCGGTGGAGAGCGAAACGTCGCTGACGGTGACGCTGCACTTTCAGTCGCCGTTCTCGCAGCACCAGCTCGGCCGGTTCCGCGTCTCCGTCACCGACGCGAAGCGGCCGGCCGCGGCGACGCGCGTGCCGCCGGAGGTCGCGGCTGTCCTGTCGATCGAGCCGGCGAAGCGTAACGCGAAGCAGAAGAAGGCGGTCCGGGAGTACTTCCTGACGAATGTCTCCCCCGACGCCCGCGAGCTCACCGACGACCTCGCAGCCGCGAAGAATTCGTTAGCGGATTTCGAGGCGGCGGTGCCGACGACGATGGTGATGGCGGAGATGGAGCGGCCGCGCGACACGTTCATGCTCGTCCGCGGCGAGTTCGACAAGAAGGGCGAGCGGGTGACGGCCGCCACGCCGTCGTTCCTCCCGCCGCTGCCGGCGAGCAGCGCCGGCGAACCGCCTCCGGGCTCGCCGCGGTGGCTCGTCGACCCGTCGCACCCGCTGACGTCACGCGTCGCGATCAACCGGTACTGGCAGGCGTTCTTCGGCACCGGCATCGTCAAGACGGCCGACGACTTCGGCTCGCAGGGCGAACTGCCCACGCACCCGGAATTGCTCGACTGGCTGGCGACGGAGTTCGTGGCGTTGAACTGGGACGTGCGCGATCGCGCATCGCTCGTGACGAGCGCGGCGTACCGGCAGTCGTCGGTCGTGACCCCGGCGCGCTGCTCGCCCGCGACCCGGAGAACCGCCTCTACGCCCGCGGCCCGCGGTTCCGCCTGCAGGCGGAATTCGTCCGTGACGGCGCGCTCGCCGCCGCCGGATTGCTCGACGGTCGCGTCGGCGCGCGGCGTCTCCCCTACCAGCCGGCCGGGCTGTGGGAGGAACTGATGAGCCGCTCCGACGGCGCGAACTGGTCGGCGCAGACCTACGTGCAGAGCCGCGGCCCGGACCTGTACCGGCGGACGATGTACACGTTCTGGAAGCCGCACCAGCCCGCCGCCGTCGCTGGCGACGTTCGACGCCGGACCGCGAGGTCTGCACCGTCCGCCGGCCCGCACGAACACGCCGCTGCAGGCCGCTGGTGCTGATGAACGACCCGACGTACGTCGAGGCGTCGCGCAAGCTCGCCGAGCGGATGATGCCGACGGCGCGCGACGGCCGACGATCGGATCGCCTTCGCCTTCCGCCAAGCCGTCGCCCGCCGGCCGAAGCCGGCGGAGGTGGAGATCCTGCGCGCGTCTTCACCGAGCAGTCCAAGGCCTACGCCGCCGACCGCGGCCGCAGCGAAGCTATTGAGCGTCGGCGAATCGCCCCGGGACGAGGAGCTGCCGGCGGCAGACCTGGCGGCGTGGAGCACGGTGGCGAGCGTAATCCTGAACCTCGACGAGACGATCACCCGGAACTAGAGGTGAGCGAATGACTCCCGAAGCAAAACGCATTTTGGACGAGGCGATGCAGCTTTCGGCTAACGACCGCGAGACCGTCGCCGAGTTACTGCAGATCAGCTTGGAGCGGACCGACAAAGCGCGGAAATCGACCTCGCGTGGGAGAAGGAGATCCAGCGTCGTCTCAAGGAGGTCGAGGACGGCACGGCCAAACTGATCCCTTGGGAAGAGGTACGGGACTCGCTCCTGAAACGGGTACGTCAGTGACGCTCGAGCTCCACGACGACGCCGCCCTCGAAGTGCAGGCGGCGTATGAACACGAGAAATTGAAGGATGGCCTCGGCATCGAGTTCGTGATGAGGCTCGACGCGGGCATGGAGCAAGTCCGCCTCCACCCGAAACGATGGGCCGGTCACATTGCCGGGACGCGGCGATACCGGATCGAGACGTTCCCGTACGGCATCGTCTACGACCTCCCGCGCGCCGGCACGGTGCTCGTGGTGGCGGTCATGCACCTGAGCCGCGAGCCGGGCTACTGGGATCAGCCGTCTTCCGTGCGATGCCGAACCATGAACGTCCACCCGCCAGCGCCAGCTTTCCTCACCTGCCGCCAGTTCTTCGGCCGCACTGCCGCCGGCATCGGCACGGCGGAAGGCGCTCGCGTCGATGCTCAACCCGGAGTTGCTCCGGCGCGGGGGCGGGCCGTCGGCGGCGGCGGCCGCGGCGGCGTCGGGGGCGATCGGCGGCGTGCTGCACTTCGCGCCGAAGGCGCGGTGATTTACCTCGGCCGCGAGGGGGCCGTCGACATCGATTTATTCGACCACAAGCCGAAAACTTCAGGACTACAACGGCACCGAGCTGCCCGCCAGCATCCGGATGGGCCAGCGCATCACCGGCATGACGTCCGGGCAGAAGGCGTTCCCCTGCGCGCGCCGACCTCGAGTTCGCGGCGGCACGGCCGGAGCGCGCGTGGGTAAGCGAGTTGCTGCCGCACACGGCGGGCGTCGTCGACGACATCGCGATCGTGAAGTCGATGCACACCGAGGCGATCAACCACGACCCGGCCATCACGTTCCTGCAGACCGGCAGCCAGCAGCCGGGCCGGCCGAGCCTCGCCGCGTGGCTGAGCTACGGGCTGGGGAGCGAGAACGCGAACCTGCCCGGCTTCGTCGTGATGATCAGCCAGGGCAGCGGCAACAGACCGACCAGCCGATCTTCTCGCGCCTCTGGGGCACCGGCTTCCTGCCGAGCCGGGTCACCAGGCGTGCGGTTCCGCCCGGCAGCGACCCGGTGCTGTACCTGTCCAACCCGCCCGGCATCGACGCCGCCGCCCGCCGCCGCATGCTCGACGGCATGGGCCAACTCAACGAGATGGCCGCAAAAACGTTCGGCGACCCCGAGATCAACACGCGCATCGCGCAGTACGAGATGGCGTTCCGCATGCAGAGCAGCATGCCGGAACTCACCGACCTCTCGGGCGAATCGAAGGCGACGATCGACCTCTACGGCATCAAGGACGACGGCGTCGACCGGCGGCTACGCCCGCAACTGCTCGGCCGCGCGACGGCCGAGCGCGGCGTGCGGTTCATCCAGCTCATGCACCGCGGGTGGGACCAGCACAGCAGCCTGCCGGGCAGATCCGCGGCCAGTGCAAGGACGTCGACCAGCCGTCGGCGCGCTGATCAAGGACCTCAAGCAAGCGCGGCCTGCTCGACGAGACGCTCGTCGTGTGGGGCGGCGAGTTCGGCCGCACGGTCTACAGCCAGGCGCACCGACGGCCGACAACTACGGCCGCGACCACCACCCCGCCGTTGCTTCACGATGTGGGCCGCCGGCGGCGGCATCCGGGGCGGCGTCACCTACGGCGAGACCGACGACTACTGCTACAACGTGGTGAAGGACCCGGTCCACGTCCACGACTTCAACGCCACCGTCCTGCGCTGCCTCGGCATCGACCACGAGCGGCTCACCTACAAAGTTCCAGGGCCGCGACTTCGCCTACACCGACGTGCTGGGCACGTAGTGAAGGGGCTGCTGGCGTGACGGCTCGACGGCAGCGCTCACGGTTCCGCCTTTGATCGGCGCGCTCCTCGCCGAAGGAGCGCTTGGCCACGGGATGCAACCGCGGCAGCACTCTGTTCGAGCGGTTCCGAGCCGAGCCGGACCAGGTGCAGCGCAACAGCGCCCGGAGAATCGGCCGTCCACCTCGCCACCCCGCCGTTCCGGACGGTGCGCCCAGCGCATCGACGAGGGCGAATCGTTCTGCGGAAACGGCCCGATGGCCGCCCCCGCGGAGATAGACCCGATCTCGCCATCGATATCGGCGACTTCGGGATCGGGACCGACGCGCTGATCCCTGCTCGATTACCGAGAGGACCGGGAGCGGCCGCCGTCATCCGCCTTCGTTGGTCGGCCCGGGGCACGGACAATCACTGGGTCGAGATGGCGGGACATTGAGACGTTCGTCGCAGCCCTGCACCTTTAGTCCGTGGTGAGTCTTCGTTCCAGCGTCTGGGCCGCATCCCCCGTCATCCCGAGGAGCGACAGCGACGGCGTCTCGGGGTAGCGTGACGCGCGTCATTCCGGCCCGAGATCCCTCGGGTCGCTACCGCTCCCCCACGGGAAGACATTTCACGGCTGACGCGGGACGCTCAAGGAGTGCTGACGCCGGCGTTCCGCACGGGCGACGTCCCTGGGCGCGCGCACGCCCGCCGCCGTCGCGCCGCGCTTGACCCGCCTCGCGCGCCGGCCACCTATGATCGCCCGACTCACAACGGGAAGGACGATCGCACATGGAATACCGCATCCTCGGCCGGTCCGGCTTCCAGGTGCCGGTGCTCAGCCTCGGCACCAGGACGTTCGGCGGGGCAACCCCTTCTTCAAGGGCTTCGGCACGACGGCGTGGCCGAGGCCACGCGGCTCGTAGACGACCTGCCTCGACGCCGGGCTCTGATGTTCGACTCGGCCGACGTCTACTCGACCGGCGCCGCCGAGAGATCCTCGGCCAGGCGATCGAGGGGCGGCGGGACAAGGTGCTGATCTCCACCAAGGCCACGTTCGCTTCGGGCCAGGGGCCGAACGCGATGGGATCGTCGCGGTTTCACCTCATCAACTCGGTCGACGCGGCGCTGCGGCGCTCGGCACCGACTACATCGATCTGTTCCAGCTCCACGGCTTCGACGCTGGCCAGTCGAGGAAGTGCGTGACGCTCGACCGCCTCGTGCGGGCCGGCAAGATCCGCTGTCGGCTGCTCGGGTTTCCGGCTGGCACCTGATGAAGGCGCTTGGCGACGTCGGAGCGGTACCAGGTGGTCGCGCTGCAGCGTGGCGCCAGGCCGTACTACTCGTCGGGCGGGACTGGCGATGGGGAACTGATGCCGCTGGCGCTCGATCAGGGCGTGGGGTGCGTCGTCTGGAAGCCCGCTCGGGCCAGGGCCGTCTCACGGGCAAATCCGCCGCGGCCAGCCGCCGAAGGAGGGCCGCCTCACGCATAAGGCGACGCTCGACGCGGGGCCGCGGGTGCCGGAAGGGCACCTCTATGGGTGATCCCGGCGCGATCGACGAAATCGCGAAGGAGGACGGGCAAGACCGTGCCGCGGATCGCGATCGCTGAAACCCTTCCAGCGGCCGGGCGTGTCGACCGTCATCATCGGCGCGGAACGAGGAACAGCTCACGCAGAACCTCGAGCCCGTCGGCTGGAACCTGACGGCGGAGCAGGTCGCGCGGCTCGACGCGGCGAGCGAGACGCCCAAGGCGTATCCGTACTGGCATCAAGCAGGCTTCGACATGCGGAACCCGCCGCCAGTGAATTGATGTGGCGCCCGGTCGTTACACGGACGGTTCCACTTCCCGATGAACGATCGGGATCCTTCCGGTACTGATCCGCGAGGATCTTCAGGGTGTCCCACCGGTTGTTGTGCCGGCCGTTCGAACGCGGGGGGATCGGCGGGCAGGTTGGTCAGCACGTCCTTGCGGATCATCATCGCCCGGATCTTGCGCGTGCGGATCGCGCGCCCGGCCGCCTCGCTCGTGAGGCACACGAGGTAGGCCCGGCCGTCTACGACCAGCCAGCCTTTGGTCCCGCTGCAGCTCGCCGACAGCCAACTTCTCGGCCATCTCGTTCAGGACCGAGTTGAGGTAGTACCAGTAATCCGCCTTCGGCGCGGGATCGGGTTCGCGCTCGGTGGTGCGGTGGGCGACGGACATCACGTTTTCCACCGCGACCTTGTTGAGGAAGATCTCCTCGCAGCTCTTCTCGATCAGCGTCCGGATCAGCAGCGGCTTTCCGGGCTGGAGGATGTTGAGCGAGACGTTGAGCCGGCCGTAAACTCCTTCCGCCGCCACTCGGCCCGCGCGCGTCGCTTGCCGAGGAACCAGCCGAGCGCCCATGAACCCGAGGCCGGTAGGGAACGATCCAGTTCTGGACGAGGTCGCGAACAGAGTCGAACAGTTGCTCGATCATGCACCGTTGCTGCCTGACGCGCGACCGGCTTCCTTGGCGGCCCGCCGGAAGAATAGCGAACCGTGGAGACGCCGAGGCGAGGAAGCACAGAGAAGGAGCAGGAGAACAGCAGGACAGCTTCGCCCGGTGACACGCCGGTGACCTCGAACCTTTATGGAAATACGCTCTGGTCATCACCGTCTTTCCAGCTTCTGAAGCGTTGCGGATGCCAGGCTCGCTCAGGATGACGCCGACCGCTGTCCCGCACTTTTCGGAGCTCTTGGTCATCCTTACCCCCACCGTCAGCAGCAGGTTCGCGAACCGCTGCTGGTCGGCGGTCTGGATCGTCAGGACGTGGTCGGCGGTCTTCACGGCCTCGTAGAACTGCCACTTCTCGATCGGCTCGGAAAGCTTCAACGGCAGCGACAGGTTCGCGGCGTCAATCTCGTCCGGCGGAAGTCGGCCCAGACGGGCGGGTCTTCGCTCGGCGCGTAGGGGCAGTCGTCATGCCCCATCGTCGTGGCGGCCTCGAAGCTCTTGGCGCAGGCAACGGCTTCGAGCACCTGCGCGGTGGGAACGCCGGGCATGAGATTGAGGCTCACGAGTTCCGCGTTGGGGCCGAGTGCGGAGGAGGCGGGGGTAGTGCCGTCGGCGATCAGCACCTTCGCGTGATGGCCGGCCCGGCGGGGACTTCGTTCATCTTCGGGTGGATGAGTTTGTGTCGGAGCATGCGGTGATTCCGTCGGTACCTCTGTAGTGGCGACGCCTGCGTCGCGTTCGACCCGCAGCGGCGAAATATGGCCTGCGATCGACTGCGCTCCGCGTTAACGGTTGAGCGGTAGAGCACACCCCGACGCCTGGCCTTGGGCTACGTGCTGTCGTGCCGCGTACCCGGGCTCATCGAAGCGCCCGCCGGGCCGGTCGTTCGACGCGTGTTGCCGCTGCGGCAACCGCGACGCAAGCGTCGCCGCGGTACGAGCGCGCGTCAGTCGCCGGCGGCGAAATGTCGGCGAAACGCCTCGATCGTCAATCTCGCCGCCTCGTCCGGGTTGGGCCGCGGCGGGCACTCGGCCGACGCGTAGCCGGCGTAGTTGATCTCGCGCGGGGCGGCGGCGATCAGGCGAAGTCGGTGTGGCCGGCGTGGCCAGGCGGCGGTTGGAGTCGGCGAGGTGGACGTGGCCGACGTGGTCCGCGGCCGCGCGCGCGTCGGGCGGGTTCGACTCCTCGATGTTCATGTGGAACAGGTCGGCGAGCAGTTTCACGTTCGGCGCGGCGAGCGAGCGGAGGAACGCGGCGCTATCGGCGGCGTGGTGATGAGGTTCGTCTCGTAGCGGTTGAGCGGCTCGTAGATCAGGAACGTGCCGTGCTGTCGGGCGTGATCGGCGAGTTGGGCCAGCGCATCACCGAGATGTTTCAGCGCATCCTCGCGCGACGAGTCCTCGCCCCGTCGCCCCTGCATCGAACCGACGATGGCGGGCGCTGGCGAAGCCGCGCCGGCGAAGTCGACGATCGACCGCACGAAGTCGCCGCGCTGGCCTCGTCTCGTCCGGGTCGGTCGAGCGCGCTTTGTGCTTCACCACCCCGCCCCGGTGCCGACGGCGGCGAGGTTGCAGGCCCTCGCCGTCGAGGATCGTCCGCAGTTCCGCCACGCTGCACGGCGTCGGCCGACGGCGGGAAGATTTCCACGGCGTCCCGGCTCGAGCGCCGCCGCCTGCGGCAGCCGGCGGGAAGGTCGTCCCAGAAGACGAACGGCCCGCCGCGGGCTTCGGGCACGAGGCTGATGGTGACGGCGGATCGGATCACGCGAACTCCTCCCGAGGCGACCTGCGGGGCTGCGACGCTCGAAGGCGAAGGGTTTTACCACGGAGTCACGGAGACACAGGCGGCACGGGCGGAGCAGCGAGCCGGATCGCATGCTTGAACGACGATCTCGGTCCTCAACTTTGGCTTTTTCTATTCTGCGGCAAATCTTTCACGAAAGCCGTCATGGAGCCGCCGACACGACAACCTTCTCTCCGTGCCCACTCCGTGTCTCCGTGACTCCGTGGTTCAACTCTTCTTAATCCCTGCGCGCGCGTCACTGCACGTCGATGACCGCCTTGATCACGCCGCTCGTCGGGTCGCAGAACGACGCGAAGCAGGCGAGGACGTCGTCGAACTTCGCGCGTGCGTGATCCACGGGCCGGTGTCGATCTTCCCGGTCTCGATCAGTTCGATGATGCGGGAGAAATCGCGGGGCAGCGCGTTGCGGCTGCACAGGGCGTGCCCTCGGGGCGGTGGAAGGCGACGTGCTTGAACGTCACTCCTTCGTCGTGATGCCGACGTACACGAGGCGACCCGTGGGCGCGACGTAGCCGAACGCGGCACCGACATCGACGCGTTGTTGCCCATGGCGTCGATCACGACGTCGGCCAGGTTGCCGTCGGTCACCGCGCGAAGGTCCTGCTCCACCTGGTCGCCGGGCATCACGATCTCGTCAACGCCCATCACGTTCTTCGCGAAGTCGAGCCGCGGGCGGCTCATGTCGAGCACGATCACGCAGGCGCCGGTGAGCTTCGCGAAGACGATGCTCGCCAGGCCGATCAGGCCGGCGCGTCGATCACGAGGCAGTTCTCGCCCGATTGCGCGCGGCGAGCGGTCGACCGCGTGGCAGCCAATGGCGAGCGTCTCGACGAGCGCAGTTGGTCGACGACAGCGACGCCGACGGGTGGAGCTTGTCGGCCCGAAGCACGCGGTCGCGCAGACGCCGTCGGTCATCACGCCGAGGACCAGCAGGTTCACGCAGCAGTTGCCGGCGCCCTTGCAGGCAGGCGTAGCAGGTGCCGCAGTTCATGTACGGCTCGACGCTGCACCGCTGGCCCGGCCGCACGTTCGCCACGCCCGGGCCCACCTCCACCACCTCCACGCCGAGCTCGTGGCCGGGGATGCGCGGGTAGCTGAAGAACGGCATCTTCCCCTGGTACCCGCCGATGTCGGTGCCGCAGACGCCCACGCGGTGGACGCGCACGAAACGCCCTCGCCCGCCCCGGCCGCTGCGGCTCGTCGACGTCAATCGGCGTGAACTGCCCCGGCTGTTCGAGAAGGCGAGTGCTTTCATGGGTGCGGTTGGTGCGGACGGACGGACGGGCGACAGCGATGGCGACGGCGACGGCGTGATGATCCGCCGCGGGTGGCAGGCCCGCGACCGCCGCGCCCGCCAGTTCGCGCGCGCCGGCGGCGGGTGACGGCGGACAGCGTAGCCGGCCGTGCGTCGTCGCCCAAGGGCGCGGGCGTGTCGCCGGTGCGACAATCGCCGCCGCGCCGTCAAGCGCGCGTCACGCGGCGGCGCGCGTCGGCCCACACCATCGACGCCAGCGATCTTTACCAGCGGATCACCACGGCCGTCGCGTCGTCGTCGAGCTGTTCGGTGCCGGCGTGGGCGACGAGGGCGGCGAAGACGGCGGCCACCTCGTCGCTGTCGGCCGAAGGTGCCGTCGTCGCTGTTTCCGTCGCCGCCGTCGGCACGACCGCCGGCCGCCCGCGCGGCGAGGGCGCGCTGGACGCCGGTCATGTTGAACTGGGCCCCTTCGTCGCCGTAGCCGGCATCCGGGGCGGATCTGCTCGACGACGCCGTCGCTGACGATCACGACGCCGCCGTGCGCCGGCAGCGGCACGACCTCGGCTTCGTACGTCGCGTCGGCCACAAGCCCCACCGGCAGCCCGCGGCGGGCGTCGAGCGGGCTCGGCTCGGCGGGGGCGGCGGCGTCACCTGACGGCGGCGGCGGCGGCGAGGAGCAGCGTAGCTGTGGCCGGCGTCGACGTAGCTGAGCGTGGCGGCGGCCGGGTCGAACACGCCGACCCGCGTGACGAACCGGTGCTCCGGCGGCGCGGGCCGACGAAGCGGTTGACCGCCGTCACCGCCCGCCCCCCGGCTCGCCGTGCTCGCGGAGCACCGCGTGGAAGGTACCCCTGTGCGGCGGTCATCAGTACCGACGCCGACATACGCCCTTGCCCGCGACGTCGCCGATCGCGACGGCGAGGCGCCCCGCCGGGCAGGTCGATCACGTCGAAGAAGTCGCCGCCGACGTACTGGCCCGGGCGGCTCTCGCCCACGACGCGGTACGGCCCGACCCGCACGCGCGGCGGCAGCAGCACCCACTTCTGCGCGACCGCCGCCGCGTGCAGCTCGCCCTCCAGCGCCGCCTGGCGGCGCTCGATGTCGATCCGCTTGAGGTTCGCCAGCGAGGCTCGCGATCCGCCCCAGAGCCACGCAGAACTCGGTGGCCGACGCCCGCGGCGGGCAGCAGCGTCGCGCGCCGCCGCCGCGGGCGTCGAGGTGCAGGTACGCCGCCGGCGCGTCGCCGAGCATCAGCGGCACGCACAGCGCGCGTCGATGCGCATCTCCACGATGCTCTGGCTGACCGCCGCCGCCGCCGCCGCCGCCGCCGCGCCTGCGCCGCCGCCACCGGTCATCTCCACCACCGGCCCCGCGGCGGCGGCGGCGAGGAGCGAGCGGCTGAACGACGGCGCGGCGCCGGGCGCCTGCCGCATCTCCGCCGCCACCACGTCGACCCGCCCCGCGTTGTCGGCCGGGCGCAGCACCGCGGCGTTGGGCAGGCCGGTGCCGCGGCGGGCGGCGTCGATCAGGCGCTCGGCGAGGCGGCGCTCGTCGGGTGCGTCGTGCAGCGCGGCCGCCGTCTCCAGCAGCAGCGCGAGCATGTCGTCGCGCGGCGTGGCGGTGACCGGCGGCGACACCGGGCGGACCATCGTGTGCCCGCGGTCGTCGGCCGTCTGAAGCCCGCGCGGGCGGGCGGCGGCGCCGAAGCCGAACGTCCAGGGGTAGATGCGGACGAGGTCCCCGTCGCTCAGCGGCACCTCCCGCCCCGGCGCGACCCGCACGCCGTTGACGAACGTGCCCCAGCGGCTGTTGAGGTCCGACAACCGCCAGCGCGACTCGCCCGCGTCGAACTGGAAGCGCGCGTGGACCCGGCTCACGCCGTCGGCCGTCGCCGGCAGCAGCAGGTCGCACCGCTCGTGCCGCCCGATCGTCAGCCCGCCCGGCCGCGCCGCCATCGCGATCGGCTCCAGCGGCGGGCCGGCGACCGGAACGAGGTAGCGGAGGCTCGGCGCCGTCGTGTCGCCCATACGCCGGCGGAGGATAGCCTGCCGCGCCCGGCTTGTCGTGCGGGCCGGCTCGTCGCGCGGTGGTCACGTCGTTGGGAGATGTCGGATCGGCCGACGCATTACCAGCCGGGCTCCGGGGCGGCGGACACGCGCCCGGCGCGGGTCCGTGACAGCGTCCGCAAGTGCCAATCGTGTCCGTCGTCTTCGCCGCCTCTGCCGCCTCGTTAGCGGCCGGCGGCGGGCGGCTCGGAAAGTTCATCGCGGTGTGGTTCCCAAGCTGCCATTCGGGCGTGTCCCCAACAGCCGCGACGCGGCCCGGGTTCAATGCCACTCAGGCGGGCATCGGGAGCGGCATCGGCTGGGGGGCGGCGGCCGTGCTCTTCGTGGGGCGGCGGTTGTCCTCGCGCTCGCGGTCGCGAACTGGCGACGGGACGCGGCTCGATGGACGCCCATTGACCCAACTACTCGCGATCGGCTCGGATCAGCGTAACGCGGCGCAGGTCCATCACGGCCGCGCCCTTCTTGTTCCGCGGCTTCACCGCGAGCGTGTGCGGGCCGGCGGTGAGTTTGACGGTGCCGATTGTGCGGGGGACGAAGTTCTGGAAATGGCCGGTGTCGAGCGTGGTGAAGGCAACGGTCTGGTCGCCGACGACGATGTCGACGTCCGCGCCGCCGCACCCGGTGCCGGCGCCTTGGAGGATCTCGACGGCGTACGTGCCGGGGTGGGTCACGTCGAAATTCCAGTCCGCCCAGTCGGCCGGCACCGCCCAGTAGCCGAGCGTGTCCTTGTGCGGCTCGGGCTCGTAGCGGAGTTTCTCGCCGTGTACGCGCGCGGCGCTCGCGGGAAGAACGATCAGCCCCGCCGCGCCGGGCCGCAGCGGTTCCGCGCGCGGCGCCTTCGCGCCCGGGTTCGGTCGCGCCTGGGCGGTGACGCGGCCCATGAGGCGACGCCAGTCGCGCAGCGGGGCACCGGCGTCGGCGGCGTTCGGGGCGGCGGCGAGTTTCGAGACGTCGGTCTTCACGTAGAGGCGTTCCCAGAGGTCGGGGCGGAAGTCCGGGTTCGGCGCGTTTTCCTGCGCGCCGACGCTCCGCCGCCACGCGACGAGCTTGCCGCGCATCTCGGCGACGCGCGTCGGCTCGCGGGCGGCGAGGTCGGTCGTCTCGCCGACGTCGGCGGTCAGGTCGAACAATTCCGCGCGGCCGTCCTCGTAATGTACGACGAGCTTCCAACGCCCGTCGCGCATCGCGCCGGCGGGCCGGCTGCCCTGGTTCGTGTAGTGCGGGAAGTGCCAGAAGAGCGGGCGGGACGCGAGATCGCCGGCGCCGGTCAGCAGCGGCACGAGGCTGACGCCGTCGAGCGGCGCGGGCCCGGCCGCGGCAAACGCGGCGCCGTTCACGGCGGGCGCCGCCCCGTTCACGGGAGGCGCCGCACCGTCCGCCGCAGGCGCGGCACCGTTCGCGCCGGCCGGGGTCGTGACCGACGGAGGCGAGACCGGCGCCGCGCGGGGTGCGGCCGCTTTGGGATCGGTCGATCGCGCGTCCGCGGCCGCCGCCGCATTCGCGCCGACGAGTTCCAGCCACGTCGGCATCCAATCTGCGTTGATGACCGGCACGTCGCTCGTCGCGCCCGCCTTCACCCGACCCGGCCAGCGGACGATGAGCGGGACGCGCAGGCCGCCCTCGTAGACGAACCCCTTGCCCGCGCGGAACGGCGCGTTGTGCGTGGCCGGCGCGGCGCCCCCCTCGGGCACGTGCAGGCCGCCGTTGTCGCTCGTGAAGATGACGAGCGTGTCGTCCGCGAGCCCGAGCGCGTCCAGCTTCGCCATCACGCGGCCGACGGCGTCGTCGAGCGTCTCGATCACGGCGGCGTAGAGCGGGTTGAACGCGTCGGCGTGCTTCTCGATCAGTTCCGGCTTGGCCGCCAGCGGGATGTGCGGGTTGTTGTGCGCGAGTAGCAGGAAGAACGGACGGTCCTTGTTCTTCTCGATGAAGCGGCCGGCCCGATCGGTGAGGCCGTACTCGCCCTTGCCGCCCTCGTCGGTCGAGGGCTTCGTGTTCGCCGGAACGCCGTCCGCGACGTCGAAGCCTTGCGCGGCCGGGCCGTTCCCCTTGCCGTTGCCGAGGTGCCACTTGCCGATCAGGGCGCTGACGTACCCCGCCGGCTTCAGCGCCTCGGCGATCGTAACGGCGTCCGCCGGAAGCGCCTGGTTCATCGCCGGGTGCAACAGCTTGTGCGACGCCGCGTCCGCCCGGCCCGGCAGGTAGGTGGTGAGGCGAAGGCGGGCGGGGGCCTGCCCCGTCAGCAGCGCCGCCCGAGAGGGCGAGCAGATCGGCTGCGCGCAGTACGCGGACGTGAACCGCATCCCCTGCGCCGCGAGTCGGTCGAGGTGCGGCGTCGGCTGGTCGGTCCGGCCGTAGCAGGAGAGGTCGTTGACGCCGAGGTCGTCGGCCAGGATCACCACGATGTTCGGCGCCCGCCCGGCCGCCGGCGTTGCAGGACCGATCAGGGCGAGGACGAGCACGCCGAGCGCGACGAATTGTTTCATGGGCCTCCCGAAGTGTCGGCGGGCCGTTGAGGCCGCGCCGGTGTCGCATCATACGGGGAGGGGCGGGGCGTGGGGGGGGGGGAGGGGGGTGGGGAGTGGGGCGTGGGGCGTGGGTGCTCGGGTAGTGGTGAGGGGTCGGCGATTCCGTTTTCGGTTCGCACCGGATCTGCGGGGCGTGGTCGCCTCAGCGGGCACGTTGAGCGGAGACTCGCGCGTCACCCGTGCCCGTGACGCGTGTAGATTAGTGGCGGGCGACGCTTCGACGTTGGAACGGACTCTTCGAATCGAAGCAAACCGTTGCGCGGGGTGCGTCGTCAACGATCGTCCGGCGTTCTGAAGGAGAAGTGCGACTGTCCCGGCTCACGTTTCCCCGGCAAGGAACGCCGGCAGCAGGACACGGTGACGCGTGCGCTGTGAACGCCGCGGGCCGCCCCGTGACGTCCGTCCCGCACGTGTCACGTGCCGCTGGCGTCGGGGGCGCCCGGTGGCGGGGGCGGGGCAGACGCCCCTCGTCGAGGTCGGTGGCGGGCATCGACGTCGTGTCGGGGTGCGGTGGCGCGGGCGGGGCGGCGGGGTCGGCGTCCGGGTCGATGTCGCGCCCGATCGGCGCCGTAGCCGGGGTTGGTGGGTGCCGCCGCCGCCGGCGGCTCACCTGTTGCCGCCGGCGGGGTAGTCGCGGCCGGTCTGCCGCAGGTCGTCCTCGGGCGGGGAGAGCGAGGCATTGGTCGCTTTCATCGCGTCCGATCGTTCGTCGGCCATGGCGCGCCTCCGCGTAAGTACTCTTGATGGATGCCGTCGGCCCCGGATCGGGAGCCGTCGGCGATGTCGACACGAGGTTCGACCGCAACGGCAATGCCGGCGGGAAGGCGTTGCGGGAAACCCGATGGCGAGGGCGACGTCACCCAGGCCGAGGACGCGGTCGTGACGTACACGAAGGTCGCGGACTGATCGAACGCGCGTGGCACCGCGAAGATGACGGGAAGCAACGCACCTCACTGATGATGCAGGACGACCAAGCCTCGCGCGGCGAGGTGGGTGACGCGGCCGCCGTCAACGTGTCGTCGACCACGACGTGCAGACCGTCAGCGCGCGTCGCAGTGAGCACGTCGTCACCGATGCGACGCCACTTGGAATTGCCGCGTCAGGCGGATGCGCGGCTCGTCTCTGCCCGTTCGCGCTTCACGGACGGACAGCGTTGGCGGGCGGGGCGGCAGAGGGTTCGCGCCCGATCGCCTTGCACTACGCCGGCAGCGCCGCGATCAGCGCGTCGGCGAACTGTTCGGTGGTGGCGGTGCCGCCGAGGTCGCGGGTGCGGATCTTGCCGTCCTTCAGCACCGTGTTGTACGCGCCAGCTTGATGCGCTCGGCGACGGGGGTCTCGCCGATGTGGTTGAGCATCATCACGGCGGCTCATCGTCGCGCGAGCGGGTTCGCCACGCCCTTGCCGGCGATGTCGGGCGCGCTTGCCGTGGACGGCCTCGAACACCGCCGCGGCGTCGCCGATGTTCGAGCCGGGCACCACGCCCAGCCCGCCGACGAGGCCGGCGGCGAGGTCGCTGACGAGGTCGCCGTAGAGGTTCTCCATCAGCAGCACGTCGAACCGCGTCGGGTCCTGCACGAGCTTCATGCAGCCGGCGTCGATGATGAGCTCCTCGTACTCGATGTTCGGGTACTCCTCCTCGTGCACCTTCTTCGCCGCCGCGATGAACATGCCGTCGGTCAGCTTCATGATGTTCGCCTTGTGGAACACCGTGACCTTCCGGCGGCTGCGCTGGGTCGCGTAGCGGAACGCGTAGCGGGCGATGCGCTCGCAGCCGACCTGCGTCGCGACCTTCAGGCTCGTGACGACGCCGGGCACGATCTCGTTCTCGATGCCGGTGTAGAGGCCCTCGGTGTTCTCGCGCACGATCACGATGTCGACGTTCTCGTAGCGCGTCCTCAAGCCCTCGAGGCTGCGCACCGGGCGGATGGCGGCGTAGAGGTTGAGGCTCTTGCGGAGCTGGACGTTGACCGAGCGGAACCCCTTGCCGACCGGCGTGCCGATCGGTCCCTTCAGCGCCACCTTGTGCGCTTGATGGCCGCGAGCGTGCGCTGCGGCAGGACGTTGTCGTGCCCCTGGTCCAGCGCCGACACGCCGGCGGGCAACTCCACCCACTCGACCGCCAGGCCGGCCGCCTCCACGACCCGGCGGGTGGCGTGCGTGACCTCCGGGCCGATCCCGTCGCCGGGGATGAGAACGATCGTGTGCTTCGCCATCGCGTGTGCCTCTCCTGCGGTTGCGCCCCGTGCCCTGCGCGGTGCGCCACCACTACCGGGGCGCCCGCCCGGGGGTAGAACATCGCGGCCCTTGGGGGCGGGATGGGGGTAGAGGCGGCGGGGCGAGGGGGGGGGGGCGTTGCCGTCCGAACTCCCGCACATCGAGCGCCCGGCGATACCGCGGCCGGGTCACCTTTGGTGACCCGGAACAACTCGCGCGCGAGACGCTACCGGTCAGCGGACACGAAGAATTTGCTGTCCCTGCACTTCCGCTCACCTATGCGGCGAAACCGCAAGCGCCGACCAAACCGTCCGCGCGCACGAACCAACCCACTTCGAACGACCAAGCGCCGAGCGCAGCGAGCGGAGGGGTCGAGCGGTGAGCAAAACGCGCAAGGGCAGGGCGAGCCGACGACGCCGCCCGCGGCTTCGCAGACCGGGGCGCGTCGGCACCTGCGAAGCCGCGAGCGGCTGGATGTCATCGGATGGAACCGTCCGTCGCCCGCGGGCGCGGTCGGCGCGAGGCGTCGGGGTGCGCCGGTGCGCGACGGCGGGCAACGATCCTAGACCTCGTGCCCGTTGAGGCTGTCGGTCGGGATCAGGATCTCGGTGAGCGTCTGCTCGAGCTGGCGCTCCGCGTTGCGGATGTCGTGCGACGCCACGCCGGTGCGGCGGTGGGCCGCGAGGCGATCCAGGCCGCCGGGGCGGGCGATCGCGTCGTGCAGCTTCGCGTCGATCAGGTTCTCGATCGCCTTGCGCAGGTTCTCCGAGGGGTTGGGGGAATTCATCATGTCGCAGCTCTCCTTCACGCGCGCCGAAGCGCGGAACCCAAGAGGTGATTCGCCCCGGGCGGTCTGGCGGGTCGCACGCGTGACGTGCGGCGCCGAAGCGCGGGGTAACCACAGCCCGTGAAAAAACAGGAAGAAGGGTCTGCCGCCCGAGGTGGGGCGCCGTACCCTTTCACGTGCCGACGGAGTTAGCTGTCGGGCTGGGAGTTGAAAGTCTCCCTCGGTCGCGGCCGGACGTGCACACCCAGTTCACGCCCACACCCACGAACCGATTCGCCCCGATCAGCCGGCGTCTGTCACAAACGACGCCGGAAGATTCACGCCGCGGGGCCCATGCCCGCGGCGTTGGTTCCTCCGTGCCGCCCAACATGAAGCTGGGCGGCTTAGGCGGTTAAGCCGGCGTACTCTATGAGGACCGCCTCACCTGTCAAGGTTATTTGTTCGAGAGGAGTCGTCGCGCGGGTCGGAAATCTACCTAATGGAACCGGCATCCCGCGGCGCGAGCGCTACTTGGAAACTCCTGTCGTATTTTTGCTAGATGCAAGAACGAAATTCCAGGCCCCTTCGGCGTCCGCCCCGACGACCGCGAAGTTCGCCCGCTCGCCGTCGTCCGAGAAGTAAAACGTGACCACGGGCTTGCCGTCGGGCGTCGCCGTGCGGGAGACACGGCTCACCTTCGACAGGTCGATCAACTCGGTCGCCGACACCTGCACGAGGTTGGTCCGCCCCTCCTCCGGCGCCGCGGCGATCGAGGCCGCCAGCGCCCCGGCCCCGAGCAGGCCGAGCACCACCGCCGACGCGCGGCGGACGGTAACGCAGGATGCGGCGGACCGGATGGACGATCGTGTATCTGACATGGTCGCTCCCGATGACAAAGGACGAAAACCAACGAGCGGCTTCGGCCGCGCGGTGGGGCGACATTAGTCGCGGCGACCGGTCCGCCGCAACGAGCGCGAGGCGCCGAGTTGACGACGGGCGCGGGTCCAACACATCGTTCGCGCCGCCGAGCGCGGCACTCGGCGGTCATCTCGCTCCGGACGGACGGCCGCGGGCCGCGCTTCCGGTTAGTCTTCGCACCGCCATGAACGTCACCCGCATCACGTCGATCGACGACCCGCGCGTCGCGCCTTACCGACAGCTGAAGGACCGGGACCTGGCGCGCGAGGGCGAGCGTTTCATCGCCGAGGGGGAGCACGTCGTGACCCGGCTGCTGCGGAGCCGCTACCCGACCGAGTCCGTCCTGCTCTCCACGCGCCGCGCCGACGAAGTCGCAGAACGCGTCCCGCCGGGCGTGCCGATTTACGTGGCCGATGACGCGGTCGTACACGCCACGGTCGGCTTCAAGTTCCACTCCGGCGTCATCGCGTGCGGGCGCCGCCAGCCCGGGCCGACGCTAACGGAGGTGGTGGAAGCGGCGGGGGACAAGCCGCTCACGCTCGTCGTCTGCCCGCAACTGGCGAACACGGAGAACCTCGGCGTGATGATGCGGATCGCGGCGGGCTTCGGCGTCGACGCGATGGTGCTCGGCGAGCGGTCGTGCGACCCGTTCTTCCGCCAGGCGATCCGCGTGTCGATGGGCGCGGTCTTCTCGCTGCCGATCGTGCGGTCCGACGACGTCCTCCGCGACCTCGGCCGCCTGCGGGGCGAGCACGGCGTCGAGCTCCTCGCCACCGTGCTCGACGACGCCGCCGAGCCGCTCGCGGCCGCCCGCCGCGGCCGGCGGCTCGCGCTGCTGTTCGGCAACGAGGCGCAGGGGCTATCGGCCGAGCACATCGCGGCGTGCGACCGGCGCGTGACGATCCCGATGAAGCGCGGCACCGATTCGCTCAACGTGGCGGTGGCGGCGGGGATCTTCCTGTATCACTTCACGAGTGCGCTCCGCGAGGAATGAGGGAATAGACGCGGGGGAGAACGCGAACGTCCAACATTGAACGTCCGACGTCCGACGTTCGCACGGATTCGTCGCGCGCAGAGCGCGTTGTCGATCTGCCTTCGACCCTTACGCTTTCACATCGATATGCGGCTGGTCGTCTTCGTCGCCCGAAGGGTTGCGCGGCCGGTCGCGGCGGGGGCCTTGGTGGGAATCGTGGTGTTCGGCCCGCGGCCGCGTGACGGCGTCGCCGCTCTCGACCTGGCGCTCGAGGCGGTCGTCCTCCTCCGCCACCCGCCGGCGCTCGGCCTCGGCGCGCCGAGCGTCGCGCGCCTTCTCCGCCCGCAGCGCCGCCTGGACGGCCGGCGCGGCGGCGAGTGCCCCGGAGAGTGGGTTGAGCGACGACATGACGTCCGGGGACCGAACCGGCGACGGAGCAGTCCTCGTCACCTTATCGACTCATTCCGGGTCCGAAATAACCGGACTGCGCGTCGGGCGTCACTCGTTGACGTTATCTCGTGAAAGGGCGCCCGCTGCGCCCCCGCGCGTCGTTTATCCGGCGCGCTTGTGCGCCGTGTCCGGGTGCGTCGAAGGGGTGATGGCGCCGGCGATCGCGTCGTCTGCATCCGCTACGTTACCCGCGCCCTACACCCGTCGGCGCATCGAAACGCGCTCGAAAGGGAGCCGGCTAAACGCGGGTATCGGCAAGGGCGCGTGGCTCGTACGAGGCGCGGGAATTTCGCTCGACGATCGGAAAGGAATCGGGCCAAACGGGGCCGCGGCGCCCCGGCGGGTCGCGGCGCGAATTTCGCGGCTAACGCCCACGAAATCCGCACGTTGTTCCCGATAGCGGCCCCCGCCGATCGGGTTGACGGACCCGCGCGCGGGTGGCATAGTGGCGGCGATCGCACGGCCAGGGAGGGCCGGCGCGTCGCTCGACTCCCTTACCTCCGGGGATTTTTCTGAAACCTACCTTCACTGGTGGCGTCCAACTCATGTCGAGCCTGAGCGGAACCAAGAACGGCCCCGACGGTCGCCCCGACGCCCAACCCGGCTCGCGCGCGACCGGGCTGCGGCCCGACGTGGCGCTGCTCCGTAAGGCGCAGGCGGGCGACCGGGCGGCGTACGGGCAGGTCGTGGTCCTCTACCAGGACCGCCTCTACAACGCCGTGCTCCGACTCGTCGGCGACCGGGACGAGGCGCTGGAACTGACGCAGGAGGCGTTCACCCGCGGGCTGATCAAGATCGACAGCTTCCGCGGCGACGCGTCCCCCTACACCTGGCTCTTCCGGATCGCGGTGAACCTCGCGATCAGCCAGCTGCGCAAGGTCCAGCGCGGCCGGACGTTCTCGCTCGACCGGCCGGCGACGACCCACGGCTCCGGCAACGCCCGACGCGGGGGCGCCAGCGACGACCAGGCCGCCGGCCTGATCGACCGCGTGGCGAAGGACGCCGGGCAGTCGCCCCCGCAGCGCGTCGAAGCCGCGAGCCGCGACGGCATGGTCGTCGCCGCCCTCGGCCGGCTCGACGCCGAGTACCGCGCGGTGCTCGTGATGCGCGACGTCGAGGGGTTCGATTACCAGCAGATGGCCGACGTGCTCGGCCTGCCGCTGGGAACCCTCAAGAGCCGCCTGTTTCGCGCGAGGATGGCCCTCCGCGACGAGTTGAAGACGTATCTGAAGTGATTTTGGATTTTGGATTGCGGATTTTGGAGTTGAAGGGCGCCAACGCCTGCCGGCCCAAGTGAGCTCTCCGCCCAAATCCAAAATCCGCAATCCAAAATCCAAAATCGACCTTCCATGGCTCAGAACTCCGAACAGATCGAATCGAAGCTGTGCGCGTACATCGAGGGCGAGCTCGACGAGACGGGGCGCGTCGAGATCGAGAAGCACCTCCAGGCGAACCCGCACCACCGTAACCTGCTGAAGGAACTCGGCGAGACGCGTCGGATGGTGCAGGCAGCGCCGCGCGAGTCGGCGCCGGGCCGAGCTCTTCGAGGGGTTCCAGGGCCAGCTCGAGCGGTCGGTGCTGCTCGACCAGACCGACGACGAGGACGAGCGCAACGCGATGCGCGTCAACCGCTGGCCGCAGTACATGGCCGCGGCGGCGATCGTGCTGCTGGCGGCGGGGCTGGGCGCGGTGGTGTACGTCGCGCTGCCGACGGCGACGTCCCGACTCGTCGCGCAGAACGACGCGCCCCCGGAGGACTTCGCGCTGCAGGACGCCGGCGGTGCCGCCGTCGCCTCCACGCGCCCGCCGCCGCCGCCGCATCCGCGCCCGTCGAGGAACGCGACGAGCTGGCCCGCTTCGCCCGCGAGGGCGGCGGTGCGTCGAAAGGCCGCCGGCGCGCGGCCGCCGGTACCGCCACCGCTCTGGCAACTACGGCTCCCGCGCCGGCACCCACGTTGGCCGACGGCGGGGCGGTTGGCGGCGGCGGCACGGCCGGACTGCAGTCGGCGCCGGCGGCATCGCAGGCCGTGGCCGATGCGTCGCTGCCCGGCGTCGCCGACCAGTACCGACAGGCGATGGACCCGCAGCGCGCCCACGCTCTTCGCCGGCGCGCGATTCCCGGCGCCGAGGGCGGCGCCGCCGCCGCCCCGGTCGTGCTCGTCGTCTCGTCCGCCGACCCGGATGCGGCGGGCACCCTCGTCGCCCGCGCGCTCAACGACATCCCGGACGTCGCGTGGCGCGAGACATCGACCCAGCCGCAGCTCGTGTCGACCGATTCGGCCCCGGCGGAGCAACTGATGCTTCGTCGCGCGACGAGGTGCTCTCGCGCGGCGCGCCGCCGACCGGTTCTACGCCGACCCGAACGCCGCGTCAGCCCCGACCGCTGCGGCACGCCTTCGCACGCCATCGGCCGACGACCGCGCCGCCGCCGCCGCCGACGACGTCGATGCGGCTGCGCTGAACAACGCCAGCAGCAGCACACCGTCGACTCCATCGGACGACGCCCGCTACACGACCCTTCGACGACGACGGCCGCGGCCGGCGGAACCGGCTGACGACGCTGCGGCGCTTCGACGCTCAGGACGGGGCCGCATCGGCGCGGAGTCCGGCTCAGGTGATGAAACAGTCGGCCGATGCGCCGGCACCGACCACACCCGCTTCGGACGCCGGCACCGGACGCGCCGGCCTCGAACTCGCCGGCACCGGACGCGCCGGCGTCGGCGGGCGCCGCCCCGGCCGCGGCGCCGTCGCCGAGGGTCGTGCCCACGCCCGGTTCGCCGCTCGACGGCGTACCGCATCATCGTCGCCCAGAACGTGCCCCGTTCCCGCCTCCGCGCTCGAGCGGGAACTCGGCGCGCGGCCGGCCGAGCAGCGAGTCGCAGCGTACGGGTTGACGAGCAACGGTCGGTTCGCGGCGGCGACCGCGCGCGAGCCCCGCGGAGCCACGACGCCTGTCGGAATGAAAGATGCCGACGAGCGCGCGGAGCCGGTCCGGAAACTGGCAGCGGTGCGGGGCGCCGGCGTCGGCGGATCGACGCGTCCCGCCGACGCGGCTGCAACGCCGGATGCCCGCAGAGCCAAAGGGGTGGAGAACGTCGCGGCGGCCGACGCGGTGATCCGCGCCGGCGACCGCCTGCGCTTCCGCATCGCGACCGCCGACGCCGCCGGCGCGGCGGTCGTCGAGGAGTCGCTCGTCGACGCCGACGGCACGGTCACCCTGCCGCAGGTGAAGGAGGCGATCCACTCCGACGGCCTGACGATCGCCGAACTCGAACGGCACGTCGCGTCCACCTACCAGCGCCGCGAGGCGGCCGCCGGCGCTCGGCCGACGACGCGAAGCCGGCCGCGCCGCGTCACGATCGTTCGCGTCCCGCTCTCGAAGGAAATGGCCGCGGGCGAGGCCGCGAGCGTCCCGTCACCGGCTCCCGCAGGGGATGAACGCGAGGTCGCGTCGCCGCCCGCGCCGGCGGCGAGTTCCTCGCCCGCGCCGGCACGCCGCGCCGAGCGCCGGACGCTGCGGCACGAGATGCCGCGCCGGCCGAGGCGTTGAACGAGCAGACGTCGGCCGGCGATGCGGGCGATGTGCCGCCGGCCGCCGACGGTGGCGCCGCCACGCGTCCGGGCGACGAGCGCGTGAACCTCGTGATCGTCTTCCGCAAGAAAACGTCGGGCGCTGACGCCGCGACCGCGACACGAATCGCGGGCACCGATCCCGCGCGAAACGACGCGGCCGCACCCGCGCCGATGGTCGGGAAGGCGAAAGCGGAGGCGGAGAATCCGTCGGCGCCGGCGGCCTCCGCGGCGGCCGAGGACGCGCGGCCAATCGCGGACAGCGAGATCCTCGTCGTCAGCGTGACCGCGGCCGACGCGGCGGACGCCGACGTGCGCAACGTCCGCGTGGCCGAGGACGGCTCGATCGAAGTGCCGAGCGCCGGCCGGGTCAAAGTGATCGGCCTGACGACTCAGCAGGTGGAGACGGCGGTGCGCCAGCGGTGGGGCGAGCGAACGGCCGACGTCGCGCCCGGCACGCAGATCAGGATCAGCCGCCCCGGCGAGGAGGCGCCCGCGGCCGCGGCTCCTGCGGACGCCGAGGCGCCCGCGGACACCGCCGCCCCCGCCGACGCGCCGCCGGCGGAGGCAGAGCCCCCGCCCACTGAAGCGCCCCGCGAGACGTCGCCCGCCGATACGTCCGCGCCGGACGCCCGATCAGAGGACGTCCATATCCCAGACGATCCCAGACGAGATGCGGCCGATGCGCCGGACGCGGGGACGCCGGACGGGGGGACGCCGGATGCGGGGGCGCCGGAACCTGAGGCAACCCCGCCGGCGCCGCCCGGGGTGGATCAGCGAGTCGACGAGTCGGCTGCGCCGCCCCCGGGGGACGCCGCGGCGCAATAAGCGGTACAGCTTGACGACGCCAAAGCGCCCCTGCCGGAAATCGGCGGGGGCGTCCTCATTTCTGCCGTCGCCGCGGCACGGGCGGCAGCGCAAGGTGGGGACAAGGGAACTGGGCGATTGAATCGCCCGGGTTCCGACGGCGAGCGGCTGGCACCTGGAACTTGATTGCCGGGAGCCGGGCAATCGGCGAAGGCTTTAAGTCTCGGGGGGAGTTGGAGCGGTCGGCATGGCCCAGCCGGTGACGATCGAGAGCGACGCATTCCGCGTCGACGTCTGGCCGCAGTTCGGCGGCAAGGTCTCGTCGATCGTCGACAAGGCGGACAAGTTCGAACTGCTCTACAACTTCCCCGCCGAGCTGCCGCCCGGGCCGCGGTACGACGTGCCGTACTCGGGAAGTTGGAGCGCCGGCTGGGACGAGTGCTTCCCCGCGATCGCCCCCGGGCCGTACGCCGGGCACCCGTACGACGGCATCAACGTGCCGGACCACGGCGAACTGTGGGGCCTGCCGACGACGGCCGTCCCGGCCAAGGGGGGCATCACGGTCGTCTGGCACGGCCTGCGGTTCGGGTACCGCCTCACGCGCAAGCTCACGCTCGACGCCGACGCGATCGTCGCCCGCTACACGCTCGTCAACACCGCGCCGTTCGACCTGCGCTTCGTCTGGTCGATGCACGCGCTGCTCGCGCTGACCGTGCCGGTGATGCTCGACCTGCCGCGGCAGCAGTGCCGCCTCAGCCACGACGCGGCCGGCGCCGAGATCGGCACGCCGTTCCTCTGGCCCCACGCGCCGGGCGGGGTCGATCTGTCCAACCCCCACGCGCTCGCGCCCCGACAGGCGTGGAAGACGTTTTCGTTCGAGCCGGCCTCGGCGCCGGCCCGGCTCGTCTACCCGACGCGCGGGCGGGTGCTGGGACTACGCGTCGAGGCCGAGGTCGACGGCGATCCTCCCGCGGCCTACTGGGGCGTCTGGATCAACACCGGCGGGTGGGGCGGCCACCGGCACGTGTCGGTGCAGCCGACCACCGGCCGGTACGACGACCTCGCCCGCGCCGTCCGCGACGGCTCGGCCGCGTCGGTGCCGGCGTCGGGGGGGCGGTGGGTCTGGGCGGTGCGGTGGTGGTTGTGGCGGGTGTGACGCGCCCGACGCTAGTGTTGAAGCCGCGATGAGGTGATCGGCGCATGTATGTCGCGCTACGTTTGACCGGTTCGTCCGCTTATTGAAACAGGCGGGCAGCGCCGACAAGCGCGCCGCTCGTCGAAACGGCGTCTCGATGATGTGAAAGGGCAGGCCCCGGTGATACCGGGAGGAGCCGCGGGAGTAGCTTCCGCGGCGGTCGATGGCGGTGCGTCAGGCCGTTTGCCGGTCGGAAAGCCCTCGCTTCTGAAGCAAGAAACGGATGAGGGACTATTCGAAGTTCGGTCGCGTTTTATAAGCATTCCGGCTCACTAACGTTCGTGATGCGGCGGTTTCTAACTAGGCGTACCGAGCGGGTACGCGAAACAGGAGTGAGTCGTGGCACACGATCGATCGGGCACGGTGATCGGCTGGATCGCAACGCTCGGATATCTCGTGATCTGCGGCATGCTCTACGGGCTGCACTGACGCGAGCCCTGACATAACCCCAGAGGGGCACGGCGCTCGACTCGTCGACGCCTGCTCCTCGAAAGGTACCTACCTCCCCCCTGAGCCCCCGGCGTCTTCCCCGCGCCGGGGGCGACTTTTTGCGCAGTGGTAACGGCGCTGCGAAGAAGATCAGACCACAAAGGCACAGACACAGAGGGCGGTTTCAACCGCCTGCGCGCGGCCGATCCCGGCAACAAGAACTAGGTCAAAGTCTACAGGTGCACGGCCGATTGGTGCGACGCGGCAAGTGCGGCACGCCTCGGTGTCCCTATGGCTCTGTAGCGAAGTCCTCACGCCGGGACACTACGCGCGCGCCGCGCCCGCCGGCTTCAGCGTCTGCAGGAGGTTCCACTGCTGGTAGCACATGAACCCGCCGAACAGCACGGCGAGGAACGACACCTGCGCGAAGCCCGCGCCCGCGGTGAAGCTGTGCGCGAGGTAGCCCAGGTTGAGCAGGGTGGCCAGCAGGGTTAATCCGAACGTCAGCGCGAAGACCGACCGTCGGCGGACGAACGCGATCACCAGGCCGTCGAGGATGAGGATGAGCGCGAACGCGGTGATCGCGGTGTCACTCCAGAACCCGAGCGTGTCGCGGTAGCGGACGTCGGTGACGGCGCCGGTCCCGGTGTCGATCCAGCGGGTGAAGTCGACCTTCTCGCCGACGTTCTCCGGGTGGTCGTACGGCGCGAAGGTCCTGCCGGTGAGGGCGGCCGACCAGTATTGGAAGCCCATCGGCGCCATGAACAGCAGGAACAGCCCCATCGCGATGCTGATGATCGTCTCGAACCCCATGCCCGCGGGCACGGGGGCCTCGGCGGCGAGGCGCGCGCCACACGCGTTGCAGAAGCGCGACGCCGGCAGGAGCGGCGCGCCGCAGTTCGGGCACCACGCCCCGGCCCGCACGGGCGCGGCCGTCGCGAGCGGCGGCGGGGCGGCAACGGCCGGGTCGCCGATCGCGGCGGGTGCCGCGCCGTCATCTGCGCCGGTCGCGGTTTCCGTTTTCGACAGTCGCGGCAGTTTCGAAATGTCCATCGGCCTCCCCGTTCGCCGGCGTCGTTGCGTCGCCGGACCCAATTCAAATGCAACCGCCGAGACGCCGAGGCGCGGAGACGGACGCGGAGAAACCCGGACTCGAATTAGCTTCTCCTCCGACCTCTGCGTCCTCGGCGCCGCTGCGGTTTGATCCGTAATGACCGAATGGAATGGCCGGTCCGTCAGCGAAGGCCGCTTGAACGGCACGCCGCTCGGCGCGAGAATGATAACCATGGCCGAGGCGCTGGCACAAATTGAAGAGTTGACCGTCGAAGCGGACGCCGAACTCGCGGGCGTGAACGACGCGGACGCGCTCGAGGCGTTCCGCATCAAGTACCTCGGCACGAAGGGGCGGGTGAAGGGGCTGATGAAGCTCCTCGGCCAAGTCCCCAAGGAGGAGAAGCCGGCCCTCGGGCAGCGCGTGAACGCGGTGCAGGCGGCGATCAACGCCGCGTTCGAGGCGAAGAAGGGGACGCTGACGGCAGGCCTCGACGCCGACCGCGATTACGTCGACGTCACCGAGCCGGGCCTGCAGCCGCAGCTCGGCAACCGTCACATCCTGATGAAGGTGGTTGACGAACTCGTCGAGCTTTTCGCCCGCCTCGGCTTCGCGGTGGCCGAGGGGCCGGAGGTGGAGGATGAGTTCCACAACTTCATCGCGCTCAACATTCCCGAGAGCCACCCCGCCCGCGACCCGCTCGACAACTTCTACCTCGAAGGCGCCGCCGAGAAGGGGCCCGGCCAGCGGCTGCTGCGCACGCAGACCAGCACGGTGCAGATCCGCGTGATGGAGCAGCAGAAGCCGCCGATCCGCGTCGTGATCCCCGGTCGCGTCTACCGGCCCGACACGGTCGACGCGACGCACCTGTTCATGTTCCACCAGCTCGAGGCCCTCGTCGTCGACAAGAACGTGACGATGGTCGACCTCAAGAGCACGGTGATGCAGTTCGTGAAGGCCTACTTCGGGCCGGAGACGAAGGTGCGGTTCCGCCCGAGCTTCTTCCCGTTCACCGAGCCGTCGGCCGAGGTCGACGTCTGGTTCGAGGACAAGGGGCGCTGGATCGAGCTAGGCGGGTGCGGCATGGTCCACCCGAACGTGCTGAAGTCCGTCAACATCGATCCCGAGGAATACTCCGGATGGGCCTTCGGCTTCGGCATCGAGCGCATCGCCATGCGCAAGTACGCGATCGGCGACATCCGCCACTTCGTCGAGAACGACGTGCGCTTCCTGAAGCAGTTCTAGATCTCATTCCGCGTCGAACATCCCCGCTTAGCCGCCGCGCGAAGAGCGGCGCGCCGG
>JAUJNJ010000038.1 GCA_030448225.1 Phycisphaerae bacterium | reverse complement strand
AGACACTTCGGGGGTTCCTCGCCTGCTTGCGGAGCCACCCCGCGTACATCGACGCCGGGTCGGGGAGGAAGCCGTACTTCGCGGGGTCGAGCTGCTCGTGGAACGCGCAGACCTTCTCGACCATCGGCAGCACGGCCGGCACGTCGCGCGGGGTGGCGGGGCGGATCTCCATATGCAGTAAGCTTAGGGCAGATCGCCCGCCGGGGCAGCGGGGATGTGTCAAGCCCGCCCGCGGGCGCGAAGTGCCCTCGAACGCCGTGGGAGCTTGCTCCCACGGTTCCCTTGGCGCCACGCAACATCCCAGCGTGCTGTACCTGCGTCGAGCGATCGGATCGGTGGCGAGACCGTGGCTCAGGTCGCGTGGCGGGTAGGATGCCTCCATGATTGAGGGCGATGGTGGGGAAGGGCCGGCGGCGCCGGCGATACCGGACGACGTGCCGTGCGCCGGCTGCGGCTACAACCTGCGGGGCCTGACGGTCGATGGCGCGTGCCCGGAGTGCGGCCACGATCGCGGCGCGTCGGTCGACGCCGAGATCGCACGGCAGGCGACGCACCGGCCAATCGACGGGGCGTGGGCGCGGCAGGTCGTCGAGGGACTTTACTCGCTGCTGTTCTCGTTCGCGCTAACGGTGGGAGTCGTCTTCCTCGCGATCTGGCACGTCTCGAACGTGATGTTCGACCGCTACTCGCCCGGGCGGTACGTGATCCTTGCGATACTTGCGGCCGCGTGGGTCGGCGGGGGGTACGGTGTGTGGAAGATGACGCGGGCGGAGCCGGGGCGGCCGCTCCGGCCGTGGCCGCGGCGATGGATCTACCTCGCGCGATGGTCCCGCACCGCGTACCTGCTCGTGCCGTTCGTCTGGGCGGTCGAAGTGTGGGAGAGAAACAGGTCCTCGCCGTTGGCGGCGAGTCTGTGCTTCTTCGCCGGCGCCACGTCGCAGGCGGCGGTCGCATCGTTGCTCTGCATTCTTGCCCTTCGCGTGGGGCGCAGGTGGCTCGCCGCAGAATCGGCGCTTTTCCTTGTCGTCGCCGTGAGCATCTTTGGGCTGTCGGGTTCGTTCCCGTTCCCATCACTCCGCGACACTGCACACAGCTCGCTAGACCTGCTCGTGAAGATTCCCAGTCTGCCGCTCGGGTCGGCCGAAGGTCTTGCGGAGCTATGGTCGATCCTCCGCTGGCCCTCGCTAACCGTTTCGCGGTCATTCTGGTTGGCGATGAATCTCGTGCCGCTCTGGGCCGTCGCGATCCTGGGCCGGCTCCTGTTCGCCTACCGCGCGGCCGCTCGGACCGGTCACGTTGTCGCGCCCGCCGCCGTCACGCCACCGGCGGCAGGTGAGCTTGGAAGTACGCCATCCAGTTCCCGCCCATGATCCCGCGCACCACGTCGTCGCCGAAGCCGGCGGCGGAGAGGGCGTCGGCGACCTTTGGCAAATCGGCGGCGGTGATAATTTCCTGCGGGATCTCATCGCGGCCGAGGCCGCCGTCCATGTCGGTGCCGAGGCCGACATGCCGGTCGCTGCCGGCGAGGTCGCACAAATGCCGCACGTGGCGGACGACGTCGGCCAGCGTGGCGCGGCGCTTCGTCGCGTACTCGTCCGGCGGCAGGAGGAAGCGGTCGTAGAAGTTGATCCCGATCACGCCGCCGCGGGCGAAAATCGCCTTGGCCATGTCGTCGGACAGTTGCCGGTCGGTCGGCACGAACGCGCGGCAGTTCGAGTGCGACGCGATGAGCGGCCCGCCGCTGGCGTCGAGCAGTTGCCAGAACGCCTCCTCGGCCAGATGCGACGCGTCATGGATGATGCCGAAGCGGTCGAGTTCCCGCACGAGCGCCGCCCCCTCGCCGGTCAGCGGTCCCGGGTTCCCTGTGCCGCCGGCGTAGCGGGATTTCCGCCACGCGAGGCCGACGATCCGCATCCCCGCCTCCACCCAACCCGCCACCTCGACGGGCGTGCGGATCGGGTCGGCCCCTTCGAGCAGGAGGATCGCGGGGAGAGCAGCGGGCGAGGATGGAGGATGGAGGGTGGAGGATGGAGGAAGCGAGGCGGCCAGCCGTGCCTTTCCTCCATCCTCCATCTTCGATCGTCCATCCTCGTCTTCCGCCCGCGGCAACTCGCCCGGCGAGCGGACGAATCGCATCTCGCCGGCCCCCTCCCGCGCGCGGTACCAGTCGAGTTGCCGGCGGGCGGCCTCGGCCGCGCCGTCGGGCGTGCGGAAGGCGGCGGGGCCGTCGGCGTCGGGCTCGCAGAAGATCGTCGCGCACACGAGGCCGACGCCGCCGGCCCGAAGATCGGGCAGGCCGACGGTCGGGATGCCCTCCTTGTCCGGCGTCTGCTCGATCGCCGGCCGCAGCACCTCACGGCCGCGCATGGCGTTGTAGGCGAGATCGAGGTGGGCGTCGACGATGAAAGGGGGGCGGGATCGGATCATTGCAAGATCGAATCATCGGATCAGTGGAAATGCAACCGACCGCAGTTCGGTTCTATGTAGACGAAAGACAGCGGGCCCTTCGGGCCTGCGGCTGAAAGGGGCATCGCCGGGAGAGGGCAGGGGCGAGGGTGCAATCGCGCGGAAGGATGAGGGGCAGAAGGATGAAGCATGAAAGACACGAGAAGGCTCCGCTTCATCCTTCCGCTGCTGATCCAATCCTCAGGTGATCCGATGATCCGATGATCCGATGATTCGATGATCCGATCTTTCAATCGTCTCATTCCTTCAATCCCACCACGTGCCGCACGACGCTGCGGCCCAAGGCTCTGAGGTTGTATCCGCCTTCCATCACGCTGACGACGCGGCCGTTGCAGTGTTGATCGGCGACGTCGCGGAGCTCGCGGGTCATCAGCTCGAAGCACTCCTCGCTGAGGTTCATGCTCGCCAGCGGGTCCTCGCGGTGGCCGTCGAAGCCGGCGGAGATCATCAGGACCTCGGGGCGGAACTCGTCGAGTTCGGGGACCACGCGCGCGTCGAACACCCGGAGGTAGTCGGCGTCGTCGGAACCCGGCTGGAACGGGAGGTTGATCGTGTACCCGCGGCCGGCGCCGACGCCGATCTCCCAGTCGTAGCCGGAGCCGGGGTAGCACGTCTTGGGGTGCTGGTGGAGGCTGATGAACAGGACGCTCGGGTCGTCCTCGAACGCGGCCTGCGTGCCGTTGCCGTGGTGGACGTCGAAGTCGACGATCGCGATCCGCCCGACCCCGTGGTGCCGCTGGAGGTAGCGCGCGCCAACGGCGACGTTCGAGAAGAGGCAGAACCCCATCGGCCGGTCCGGCTCGGCGTGGTGGCCGGGCGGGCGCACGGCGGCGAACGCGCGGCGGACGTAGCCGCCGGTCACCGCGTCGCAGCACCGCAGCACGGCACCCGCGCCGAGGCGGGCGATCTCGTAGCTCTCCGGCCCGATCGGCGTGTCCCCCTGA
The DNA here is from genome assembly GCA_030448225.1 of Phycisphaerae bacterium. The sequence continues at coordinate 44,377 of JAUJNJ010000038.1, read as the reverse complement.
TCGAGCACGCCGCCGCCGTGGGCGGCGATCTGTTCGACGCGCTCGATGTACGTCGCCGGGTGAACCGTGCGGAGCCACGCCAGATCGATCGGCGCCGGCGGCTCAAGTTCGACGAGTTTCACGCCGTCGCGCCGCTGGAGGCTCAGGTCGATCCGGAACTCCGGGAACGGGTCCGGCGAGTCGAGCATCCCCGCCTCGCGCAACGCCCGGTGCACCGCGCGGATCCGGTCCGGCCGCTCCGGGTGGTGCGGCCCGGTGCGGTGCTCGGCGAAGCGGGGGCTGGTGCAGAGGCCGGTCATGGGAGGGAAAGGCGTAGTGCGTAGTGCGTAGTGCGTACAAAGAGAAGAAAGTCGCCGGAACGCCCGTCTTCTTACGCACTACGCACTACGAATTACGCGTTCGCGTACATCATGTTCCGCATTCCGATCCAGTACGTCCAGAACAGGTAGACCGCCCCCGCGATCACCTCGGCGCTCAACACGTAGACGTACTTCATCGTCGACATCGGCGACAGCACGCCTCTCGCCAGCAGCACCTGATAGCCGATCACCGTCACGGCGGCGATCAGCGCCACCGGCAGGTAGTGGGCGGCGTGGAAGTACATGCCGCGGAGCACGACCGGCGTGGGCAGGCGGATGCCGCGGTAGGTCGCCTCCCACGTCGTCAGGCGGGCGGCCAGGCGCGTCAGGGCGAGGAGGGAGACGAACGTCAGGACGGCTAGCGTAACCTTCGCCACCACGCTGTTCACGGGAAGCATGAAGACCAACCCGGCGCCGGCCGCGCCCCAGGTGAAGTGGGTCCAGGCGGCGGCGGCGAAGAGGGCGGATGAGATCGCCCAGTGAAAGTAGGCAAAGCTTGCCGATCGGTCGAACGCCGGACGCGTTTCGAGCGTCCGATAGAAGGCGGTCGGCCGAAATAAGACGGCGCCGGTCGTGCGGATCAGGCGGGAGGGGAAAGGGTTGGAGTCCTCTTCCCACGCCGGCGGGCTCCGCAGTGTGGCGGCGCTGTCGACGAGTGGGTTGCCGCATTCGGGGCAGCGCCCGTCGGGCGGGAGGCCGTTGAGCACGTACCCGCACGTCTCGCAGAGGATGTCGGTCTCGGCCGGAAGTGTGGACGCACGGGACACGCCATATGATATACTGACCCGCGGCCCCTCGTCCGGCCCGACACGCGGAAATCGCGCGGGGGGCCCCACGGACGAGGCGGCGGCGCGACGGAGGCACCCATGTGTACCAAGCGTTGGCTGATCGGCCTGGCGATGCTCGCCGGCCCGTTGGCCGGGTGTGACGATTACGGCCCGGAGACGGCGCAGACTCCGCCGCCCGCGCCCGCGGTGACGCCCGCGCCCGCGACGCCCGCCCTCACGCCGGCCCCACCCGCGACGTCGCCGGCCACGCAGGCCGTGGCCCGCGTCGCGCCGCAGCCGGTCGATACGTTCATGTCGGTCGCGCTCGAGGGGATGCCGCCGCAGATGGTCGCGTTCCCGCCGGCCAAGCTGCGCCTGCGCCGCGCGGCGGACGGCCTGTCCGCCACGCTCTACACCGACGACCCGCCCGCCGCCGCTAGCAAGGACTACAAGGGCAACAGCTACGTCTTCGAGATGGACCTCGCCGACGCCACCGGGCCCGCCGATCTGTCGAAGGCCGAGTTCCGCTACCAGGAGCCGGCCAGCGCGTCGGCCGAGGCGGCGGCGGCGGAGACGAGCAACGGCGTGTTCCTCGACGGCTGGGCCACGCACCTTCAGCCGGTCGACGTCGTCGTCGTCTTCGAGGGCGAGACGCCCCAACTCATGGCGAAGATCGCCGGCCGCTTCCGCGTCGTCTCCGAGCAGAAGGGCACCTTCCCCCGCAACGCGATGGTGCAGGCGGTGCTCCCGGCGACGATTGACGGGGAGAAGGCGAAGAAGAAGTAACGCGGACGTTGTCGGTTCGCCCGCTTTGGATTCGTCTGCTTCCGCGACCTCCCTCTCGCGTTCTCCCGTCCCACGCCCCCTTCGATGGCACGATCAGAGTGCGATCTCGTCACCCAAGAACAACTGCAGTGTGGGCGACCGACCGGGTGAGGGTAGAACCTGCTTCGCATGCGGGCGCTGCCCCTGTTACGTTTCCCGCACGTCCACCGGCTCCTCCTACGCTTGGCGCAAAAGAAGAGGCGTCCCGCCGGGACGCCTCGTCCTTTGTTGGAATTAACGCCAAGCGACGTTCGCTTTCTTACACGCCCGCCGGCACCGGGGTGGGGGCGGCGGTGGTGGGGGCGTTGGCGGCGGTCTGCTTGGCGGCGGCCGAGTCGGTCTTGCCGTACGTGCGGGCGCGGGGCTTCACGAGGCTCGTGTCGACCGGGGCATAGGTGATGTCGGCCGTCTCGGTCGCGGGGTTGAACGTGGCGATCGTGGCTTTGAGGAAGTTCGCGTCGTCGCGCTCCTTGAACGCCGGCTTGAAGTGGGCGCCGCGCGACTCGTTGCGCCCCAGCGCGCCCTTCAGCACCGCCTCGGCCATGTAGATCATGTCCTTCACCGCGCGGGCGAACGAGAGGTTCTGGTTCGTCCACATCTGCGTGTCGCTGAGGCGGACGCGGCGGTAGCGGGCCTTCCACTCCTGGCAGCGGGCGATCGTCTGCTCGAGGCGGTCGTTGTGGCGGACGACCGTGCAGTTGTCGGTCATCCACTTGCCCATCTCGCTCCAGAGCAGGTAGGGGTTCTCGTCCCCCTCATTCTTCACGAGCCACTCCTGGCGGTCGGACTCCTGCTTCACGCAGCCGTCGTAGACCGACTGCGGCACGTCCGCGGCGGCGACCTTGGCGACGTCGGTCGTGTAGTTCTTGACGCACGGCCCGCCGAACAGGCCGTCGAAGATGCACGACAGCAGCGAGTTGGCGCGCCGAGGCGGTTGGCGCCATGGTAGGCGAAGGACGCCTCGCCCATGGCGTAGAGCCCCGGGATGTTCGTCATCATGTTCGCCGGGTCGCCGCGCTCAGGCCGCCGGTCGTCTCGTCCTTCGTGAAGCCGGCCCAGAGGCCGCCCATCGTGTAGTGGACAGCGGGGAAGATCTTCATCGGCTCGTCGAGCGGATCGGTGCCGACGAACTTCTCGTAGATCTCCAGGATGCCCTCGAGCTTGCCGCCGCGAGGATCTTGGCCCGGCCCTGTTTCCTCACCTCGTCACGCAAATCGAGGTAAACCATGTTCCCGCCGCCGACGCCCAGGCCGTCCTGGCAGACTTCGAAGATCTCGCGGGTCGCGATGTCGCGGGGGACGATGTTGCCGTACTTCGGGTAGCGTTCCTCGAGGAAGTAGTGTGGCCCGCCTTCGGGGATGCTGTTGGGCGCACGCGTGTCGCCCGCCTGCGCGGCACCCAGACGCGGCCGCCCTCGCCGCGGGCGGCTTCGCTGATGAGGCGGCACTTGTCCTCGCCCGGGATGGCCGTCGGGTGGACCTGGATCATCTCCGGGTTGCCGTAGCGGGCAGCCGGCCTGGTAGCAGGCTGCGCGCCGGTGCAGATGACCGACATCGTGCTCTTGCCGAAGACCAGCCCGTTGCCGCCGGTGGCCATCACGACCGCGTCGGCGCGGAAGCTGCGGATCTGCATCGTCCGCATGTCCTGCGCGACGATGCCGACGCACTGCCCCTCGTGGAGCACCGGCCAGAGAAACTCCCAGAATTCGTACTTCGTGACCCTGCCTTCGCTTTCCCAGCGGCGAGTCTGCTCGTCGAGGGCGTACAGCAGTTGTTGTCCGGTCGTGGCGCCGGCGAAGAACGTGCGCTTGAACAGCGACCCGCCGAACAGGCGCAGCGCCCGCTGCCCCTCGGGCGTGCGGTTGAACGGCACGCCCATGCGGTCGAGCAGGTCGATGATCTTCGGCGCCCAGTTGGTCATCTCCAGCACGGGCGGCTGGTCGGCGAGGAAGTCGCCGCCGAGCGCGGTCTCGTCGAAGTGCATCCACTCGCTGTAGCCCTGCTGGCGCGCGATCTCGTTGGTGGCGTTGATCCCGCCCTGCGCGCAGACGCTGTGGCTCCGCTTCACCGGCACCATCGAGAAGACGTCGACGTCAACGCCCTCCTCCGCCAGCTTGATCGTACAAGACAGCCCGGCGAGCCCGCCGCCGACGACAATGACGCGTTTGCTACTCTTAGCCATGTTGCTGTTCCAACCAACGGCGGAAATCGACGAGCACCGCCGTCTCTTCGTCTCCCGCGGCGAACCGGTCCAGGAACGGGTTGAGGTCGCCCACCCGGACCGTCGGGAAGCTCCGGCTCGTCTCGATCCGGCCCCAGGTCCCTTCTTGGGTCAACCCCCACGCGGTCAACTTCGTCGCCGCTTCGTAGTGCCACATCTCCGCCACGCCGATCGCGGCGTAAATGGCCTCGCGGTCGACCACGGCGTGGGTCACGTCCACTTCGACCACGAGGTCCGGCGGCGGGTGGATTGACAGGTCCAGCCGCTTCACGCCCCGGATCGCCCGCTCGTTCGCCACCCAGTAGCACTGGTCCGCCTCAAGCCCCTTTCGCTTCGGCAGGGACTTGAGCGTCGCCGATCCGCGGCGGGCCATCGCGATGCGGAACACCTGCGCGATGTGGGAGATCATTTCTCCGATGAAGGACTTGTACCCCTCGTGCTCCATCGAGATCGTCATGAGGATCTCCATCGTGCCGTTGTCGAAGCTCATCCGACTCGGCTCCTCGTCGTACTCGCGGAGCATTGCCTCGTAGAAGTCCCAACTCGCGTCGTAGAACACGATCGAGTCGGCACCGGCGGGTCCTTGTACGAGAGTGGGGAGAGTCATCGTTCGAAACTCCTGCGGCACGCGCGGGATCGGGCGACCTTACCACATCTCCTTGCCCCAGTGGGCGCGCTTCGCGTGAATGAACTTCACGTGGTGGTCTAGGTGGTTCACGACCTCGCGCAGGTACGAGCCGACCGTCATCGGGCCGCGCTCGCTGTGGGTGCCGGGGCGGTCGAAAGCGGCGTCGGGGAGCTTGCGGAGCACGCGGGCGAAGTTCCGGCGGGCCAGCGCGATGATCTGCGCCGCGTCCTCGGCCGACTGCTCGTCGTAAAACAGGTTGGCGACGAACTTGTTCTCGTCGTAGCCGAGCAGCGACGGCCCGGCCTCGGCGATCATGCGCTTCAGGCGGTCGATCGAGACGAGCTCGCTGTCCATCGTGTGCACCACGACCTGTTGGACCGACCATTTGCCGACGTTCGCGTCGGCCGGCGGGGCGCAGCGCAGGTCCTCGCGGGTCAGCCCGCGGATCGCCAGCGACAGCTTCTCGCCGCCGGCCTCGTATTGGTCGATGATCGATCGGTCGAACGTGGCCATGTCAGGTTTTTCCGCCTCCCGCACTTCAACGCCTTAAAATGGGTCGCGCCGGTCGTCCCAGCCCCATGGCCGCTGGAAGCGGCCACGCCGCGCACGGTTGCCGGCCACGCGGCCCGGCTCACTTCTTGTCCGACGACTCCACGACCGGCACCCGCACGTCCGTCGGCACGTTCTCGGCGGCGATCGCGCGGGGCTGGTCGCGCAGGACGGCCACGAGCGCGGCGATGCCGCAGGCGAAGGTCAGCACGAACAGCCCGGCGCACGCCATGCCCCATCGCTTCTGCGCCGTGCGGCCGATCGTCAGGCCCCAGGTGATGGCGGCGGCCCAGAAGCCGTTGGCGAGGTGGTAGCACGAGGCGAGGAGGCCGCTCGGGTAGACGACGTACCCCAAGCAACACGCCGCGTGGAAGTGGTTCACCGTGCTCTGCGTCGCCTCGAGCGCGCGCGAACGCCGTGCCCGGCCCACCTCGCCGCCGAACACGCCCTTCATCCCCAGCACGTGGAACGCCATGAAGAACACCAGGACGATCGCGCTGGGCGCCAGCTGCAGGGAGTACGCCCAGTTCTTGCCGTACGAGTAGCGCCCGGCGTTCGGCTGCCCGGTCGCGGTGATCCAGATGCCGTAGACCGTGTGGTACAGGATCGGCAGGTAAATGAAGACCGTCTCGACGACGCCGAGGAACGGCGCAGCTCGTGGATCTTGTCGACCTGGAGCTGGTAGACGCTCTTCTGCCCGTCGTGCCGCGACCCTTCGAGGAGGGTCGCATTCACGAGCAGGTGGACGACGAGGTACCCGCCGAAAACGATCCCGGTCAGGGAGTGCAGAGGCCGGAGGAGGAAGTGGTACCGTCCGCCGATCGTCGGCACGGTGAAGTCGCTGGCGGTGGCCGTCGTCACGCTGAAAACCTCGCTTGTTGTTCGACGCAGCCCGATTATAGGGGGAGGCCGGGGGATTCCCAAGCGGCGGCCGGCTCCGGTGGGGCGGTTCAGACGTTTTGAAAGGAGCGACGCGTCCAGCTAACGCGCGGGCTACGTGTCACTCTGATGGCATGACCACGGTTCGACATCGAGCGGTGAGCCCGCCCGTCCCTCACGACCGCCCTCCCGTTTCGCGCCTGGCCCGAAGGGCCGAGGCAATCTCCTTCAGGAGTGCTCGATCTCCGACGTTCGCATTTTCCACCCTGCCAGTCTCCTGACGGCACGGGTCGTCGTTGTATTCAAGTGCAAGGGGACGATCTTTTCCGCTCCTCGGCCCTCCGGGCCGGCCGCGAAACCGGTTGCTGCGTCTCAGCGGTTTGTCGTGCCGGTGTCACGTTTGGGGAGACGCCTCGGGCACGGGGTGGAGGTGGGGGGGCCACGCCGTCCGCCTGGAGACGGGCGACGTCGACCGCCGCGGCCGCGTCGAACGGCGCCGACGCGGGTCCGGCGGAGTTGGGTGAGGTGGCCGCCGACGCCCAGGGTTTCGCCGAGGTCGCGGGCGATCGCGCGGATGTAGGTGCCGCGGCCGCAGTCGACGCGCACCGTCGCCAGCGGCCACGCGTATTCCAGCAGTTCGACGCCGTAGATCATCACCGCGCGGCTCGAGGACGACCTCGTTCCCCTTGCGGGCCAGGTCGTACGCCCGCCGCCCGCCGACCTTCGCCGCGCTGAACGCCGGCGGCCGCTGGCGGACGCGGCCGGCGAACGCCGGCAGCGCGGCGGCGACGCGGTCGCGGTCGACGCACGCGCGCCGGGACCAGGACGCTCCGGCGATTCGGGGTCGTCCGTTTCGGTCGTCGCGCCGAACTTGATCGTCGCGTGGTACCCCTTCGGCGCGTCCATGAGCCGTTCGCACGCCTTGGTCGCCTTGCCGACGAGCAGGAGCAGCACCCCGGTGGCGAACGGGTCGAGCGTGCCGGCGTGGCCGATCTTCGTCCCCTTCGGCAACAGCCGTTTCACCTGACCGACGACGCGCGCCGACGAGATGCCCGCCGGCTTGTCGACGTTGAGGATGCCGTTGAGATCGCCCATGGGGATGTTGGGGTGAACGGGTGAACGGGTGCACGGGTGCACGGGTGAAGCGGTGAAGCGGTGAACGGGTGAAGGGGTGATGGGTGACAACGCAGTTATCGAGGGGCGAGCCATCGGTCATGCGGCCCGTTCACCCCGTCACCCGTCCACCTTGTCACCCGTCCACCTTGTCACCCGTCCACCTTGTCACCCGTCCACCTTGTCACCCGTCCACCTTGTCACCCGTCCACCTTGTCACCCGTCCACCTTGTCACCCCTTCACCTCGTCATCCACTCACCTGCTCGCCCATTTTCGCGAGTTGAGCGATGAAAGGAAAAACAGTAAGTTGACCGGGTCGTGACGCCGCGCGACGCTCATGGTCTGGTCAAAGCCCGAAATCATCAAGGCCCTTCGCAAGCTGCACCGCGCGGGGCGGGACCTGTCGTACAACGCGCTGGCGGCGAAGCAGCAGTCGCTGGTGTCGGCCGCGGCGTACCACTTCGGCTCGTACCGCACGGCGGTCGAGGCGGCGGGCATCGACTACGCCGAGGTCGTCCGACGCCCGCGCTGGACCAAGCCCAACATCATCAAGCTGATCAAGGCGGCCAAGCGCAAGGGGGAGGATTTGCACTGGTCGGCGGTCACGAAGCGGCGCGACGAGCTCGGCAAGGCGGCGTTCGCGTCGCTCCAGCCGCGGCTGTTCGGGAGTTGGGACCGCGCGCTGCACGGCGCCGGCCTCGACGCCGACGAGGTGAGCCGCTACCGCAAGTGGGACCGCGAGACGGTCGTCTTCCACCTCCGCCTGCGCCACCGCGAGCGCGACGCGCTCAACAGCGGCGCGCTGCAGCGGGAGGACCCGGGCCTGCACGCCGCGGCGGTGCGGCACTTCCAGAACTACGACAGCGCGCTGCGGGCCGCCCGGATCGACCCCGACGCCGTCCGCGCCCGGCGGCGCTGGCAGAAGCCGGACGTCGTGCGCGCGCTGAAGCTCGCGAAGCGCGAGGCGGGGGGCCGCCTCACCGACGCCGCCATCCGCCGCGAGGAGCCCGCGCTCTACGGCGCGGCCGTGCGGCTGTTCGGCAGCTTCGCCGCCGCCCGCACGGCGGTGGGGGGGAAGGCCCGCGACCGGGGCTGACGCCGCCTCGACATTGCGAAGCCCACTTTCCGTCCACCCGCTTCACCCCCGATCTTCACTAAACCACGTCAAACTCGCGCGATTCCTGAATCATCGCGCACGCGGCCCCACCTTAGATTGAGCGTGGCCAGCCACGGCGGGTCGGGAAACGGGCTAAGCCGGGGCCCCATTCGCGGCAGCCACGCAGCCGCAGTCTCGTCTCAACTGCCATCAATGATGGCATTTACGTGTGTTCAGGCCGTTCGTGGTGGTCGGTGAGACGTCACGCCATTCCTACCTTGCCAATCTAGGGAAATGCCCCAACGTTTGTCTTGCCAGGCACACCATTATTGGACATAGTCGTGTATCCGCTCAAAAGCGACCGGCCGGTCGTCCGATAACGAAATAGCACGAAGTTCAGTACAGCAATTCTCTCAAGAAACCTGATGTAGGTCGTGTCGACGTTGCCGCAGAACCGATCCCGGTGTCGGGGCGGGGTGGTGACGGCCGGTCGGTCTGCGGTGAAAGGAATTAGTCGTAATGGCAAGGCAGCCCCAAATGGCCCGCAAGGGTGTTCGCACGAAGCAACTGAAGACCGCGGCCGTCGCCGCGATGGCCGCCGGCGGCAAGGCGATCGAGACCCTCGAGGGGCGCGTCCTGTTCGCGGTGTTCACGTGGGACGGCGGGGGCGCCAACGACAACTGGACGACCGCCGCCAACTGGGCGTTCGACCACGACGCCAACGCCGCCACCCCCGCGCTCGACCAGGCGCCGCCGGCCGACGGGACCGCGCAGCTCGACTTCGGCGGCTCGGCCCGCAAGACGACCAACAACGACTACCCGGCCAACACCGTGTTCGAGGACATCGAGTTCCTCAACGGCGGGTGGACGCTCGGCGGCAACGCGGTCGTGATCAACGACGACGTCACGAGCAGCGCCGAGAGCGGCACGAACACCGTGAACTTCGGGATCACGATGACCGAGATCCCCACCGCGGGGAACCCGCCGTCGTCGTTCATCGCCAACAACGCGTCGGCGCTGGTGATCAACGGGCCGGTCACCGTGCAGGCGGGTGACATCCTCGGGCTGCGCGGCGTGTCGGAGGTGACGGTCAACGGCACGATCACCGGCCCCGGCGGGCTCCTGAAGGACGCGTCGGGCGCGACCACGCTCGTCGGCGACAACACGTACGCCGGCAACACGACCATCGAGTCGAACAGCCTGCTCACGCTCAACCACACCGGCGGCGGCTCGGCGACCGGCACCGGCGCGGTCCGGGTCGACGGCGACCTCCGCGGCGTCGGCCGCGTCGGCGGCCCGCTGAGCGTCCGAGAGGGCGGCGACCTGTTCCCCGGCGTCGGCAACAACACGAGCGGCGTGATCAACAGCGGCAACCTCCTGCTCGACGGCGGCAGCCGCCTCGGCATCAACGCCGCCGGCACGACCGCCGGCACCGGCTACGACCAGCTCGCCGTCACCGGCACCGTGACGATCGACCCCGAGGCCGTGCTCCAGCTCACGCCCGCCGAGGGCTTCACGCCCGGCAACGGCGCGACGTTCGTGATCATCAGCAACGACGGCACCGACGGCGTCACCGGGACGTTCGCCGACCTGCCCGAGGGCGGGCGCATCTCCGCCGGCGGGCAGACGTACCAGATCAGCTACGCCGGCGGCGACGGCAACAACGACGTGACGCTGCTGACCGTCGAGGCCAACGACCCGCCGGTCAACACCGTCCCCGGCGACCAGACGACCTACGAGGGCGGCACGCTCGTCCTGACCGGCGAGACCGCGATCTCCGTCGCCGACCCCGACGCCGCCGCCTCGCCGCTGCTGATGACGCTCGCGGCCACCAACGGCACGCTCACGCTCGGCGGCACCGCCGGCCTCACGTTCAGCGCCGGCGACGGCGCGTCGGACGAGACGATGACGTTCACCGGCACCGCCGCCGACGTCAACGCCGCCCTGGCGACCGTCACCTACACGCCGGCCGCCGGCTTCATCGGCGCGTCGACGATCACCGTCACGAGCAACGACCAGGGCGCGACCGGCCCCGGCGGCGCCCAGCAGGACGAGGACGTGATCGCCGTCGCCGTCGCCGACGCCTCGACCATCCCGCCGGTCGCCAACGACGACACCGCGACCCGCGCGATCGGCCAGACGGTCGAGATCGACGTGCTGGCGAACGACACCGACGCGATGGGCCGCGCGCTCACCGTCACGATCGTCGACCAGCCGGCCGGCGGCACCGCGACGGTCGCCGGCAACCGGGTCACGTACGCCGGCAACGGGTACAACGGCCCGGACACCTTCACCTACCGGATTGACAACGGCGAGGGCGGCACCGACACCGCGACCGTCAACGTCGCCACGACCGGCGCGGCCGGCTTCGACGTCGACCCGGAGAACAACGCCCTGCGGGCGCTGTTCATCAACGGCACGGCGAACGCCGAGAAGATCGTGATCGCCAAGCGTAAGGGCGGCGGCGTGCGCGTCCTGCTCGGCAAGACCGAGATCTTCTCCGACGCCGCCCTGCCGAGCGGGTCGGTCATCGTCGACGGCGGCGCCGGCAACGACGTGATCTCGGTCGGCATCCTGAAGAACAGCGCGTTCCGCGTGAACGGCGGCGACGGCGACGACCGCATCAACACCGGCAACCTCAACGACGTCGTGATCGGCGGCACCGGGAACGACAAGATCAGCACCGGCCGCGGCAACGACATCGCGATCGGCGGCGGCGGGGCCGACAAGGTCCTGACGGCGGCGGGGGACGACATCCTGGTCGGCTCGGCCACCGACTACAACCAGTACACCGCCGCCAACTCCCGCGCGCTGAGCAGCCTGCTGGCGACGTGGAACAACGGCGCCGACTACGCGTCGCGCGTCGCGGCGATCCAGGCCGGCGTCGGGTCGGCCGGCGCGCGGTTCAGCAGCGAGACGATCGACACCGACAACGACGTCGACAACCTCGTCGGCGCCGCCGGCAGCGACGTCTACTTCGGCCAGGCCAACGACCGCGCCAAGCCGCAGAAGAACGTCGAGACGCTGATCACGATCAGCTAACGCACGGCGCGGACCGCAACTGACGTGAACGCGCGGGCCGGGCGCTCGTCCATCGGGACGGGCGCCCGGTTCCTGTTTTGGTGAGCACGAAACCGAAGTTCGAAATCCGAAAGAAGCCCGACGGGGAGCGTAGGAGAACAGGTCGGCCGTCGCAGCGGCTCCGGCGCTGCTGCGCATTGCACCGCCCGCGGGCGTGACTGATCGCTCGCCCGCCTCGCGTCTTTTTCCGCTGCTTTCGGATTTCGTGCTTCGCGATTCGTGCTTACGATTCACGACATGACCGTCGACCCCGCCGCGCGTCCTCGCATCGTCAGCCCCGACACGCTCCGGGGCTCCCCGGCCGATCGCACGCCGCCGGGGCAGACGCTCACGGCGAAGTGGCCGGTGCTGCACTACGGTGCGGTGCCGAAAATCGACCCGCGCCACCCGGACTGGCGCTTGCGCGTCTTCGGGATCGTCGAGGACGAGTACGAGCTGACGTACGACGAGATCCGCGCGATGCCCGCCGTCGACGTCGAGTGCGACATGCACTGCGTCACCCACTGGAGCCGGCTGAACAACGTGTTCACCGGCGTGCCGACGCGCGCGATCATCGAGCGCGCCAAGCCCCGCGCCAACGCCCGCTACGTCATGTGCCACAGCGAGGCCGGCTTCACCGTGAACGTGCCGCTGAAGGAGTTCCTCGCCGAGGACTGCATCCTCGCCTACGCGTGGGACGGCCAGGACCTTACCCCCGAGCACGGCTACCCGCTGCGTGGCCTGGTCCCACGCTTATATCTCTGGAAGAGCGCCAAGTGGCTCCGCGGCATCGAACTCCGCACGAACGACGCCCCCGGCTTCTGGGAGCAGAACGGCTACCACATGCACGGCGACCCGTGGCGCGAGGAACGCTTCGGGTGGTGAGGACGGCGACCATGGGCGGGGGATGCTGATGACCGACGACACGATCAATGCCCCCGCCGCCGCCGACGACGACAAGGAGCAGAACTGGGCGTCGCGCCACGCGTTCCCGCGGGGGGACCTGACGGTGCTGGCCTACCTCGAACGTCGGGTGGCGGCGGCGTCGTGTGACGCGTCCATCGTGGCGGTCTGCTGCCTGTTCATCTTCCTGTCGTTCGGGCCGCTCACGCCCATGACCGACGCGTGGGTGGGGTGGCTGGCGGCGGCGGTCGTCGCCGCGTACGCGTTGCTGGAGACGTTCACCGGCGTCACGCCCGGCAAGCGGATGTTCGGCCTGGCCGTGCGGAGCGCAGCGCTGGCGACCCCGCCGCTGTCGTCGCTCGTCGTGCGGTCGCTGGTCAAGCTGGTGCCGGTCTTCCTGTTCGTGCCCGTCCTCTTCGCGTCGCACCCGCTGGCGCTGCTGGCGATCGTTTACCTGTTCGTCACGGGCGGGTCGATCGCGATCGCCTGCTGCTACATGTTCATGATGCGGCGCGGCAAGACGCTGTTCGACGCCGTCTCCGGCACGGTCGTCGCCGTCACCCCTCTCGCCCCCAAGCCGCGGCCGGTGGGGGAATAGATCGCCGGGGAGGGTACGGCTTTGGCACGGTCGCGACGTTGGGATCGGCCACTGCAAAACGAACCCAAACCGCTCGCAAGCAACGGCGTTTCACCGGGTTCCGACACATCGGAATTAATCGATAGCGTCCGCCGCGTTCGTCCGTGAATGCGGTCGCCGTCGGGCTACAGGCATTTCCCCTCCGCGTCCGATAAGCTACCTGATGCGGACCATCGAACTCGCTCACGGGGTCGACCGCGGCCAGGGTGCCGCGGCGGGGCCGCTCGCCATGGAACTGCCGGCCGCCATCGACGTTGTCTCCGCGACGCAACACCCGCCCGCCCGGGCCGCGTGGCGCTTCGAGTGGCTCACGCCGGTGCGGTGCCGGGTGATCCTCGCGGTGCTGCTCGCATACGGATTCGTCAGCCACCTGATGTACCTGCGCAACGACTGCCCGATCGACCTGTCCGGCGACGAGGCGCAGTACTGGGACTGGTCGCGCCAGCTCGAGCTGAGCTACTACAGCAAGGGGCCGCTCGTCGCCTACATCATCCGCGCGGCTTGCGCGGTGTTCGGGGACGTGATGTGGGCCGTGCGATTGCCCGCTCTGATCCTCGGCGTCGGCACGTCGATCCTCACGTACCTCCTGACGCTCAAACTCTTCCGCAGCGATCGCCTGGCGGCTGGGGGCGGTGTTGCTGTACCACATCGTGCCGATGTTCATCGCCGGCAGCGTGTTGATGACGATCGACCCGCCGTTCTTCTTCTGCTGGGCGGCTGGCGACGTACTTGGCGGCGCACGCGATCTTTGACGACAGGCGTTGGCTCTGGCCGCTGATCGGCGTCGTCGTCGGCGTCGGGTTTCTCGCGAAGTACGCGGCGTTCCTCTGGCTGCCGATCATCCTGCTCGTCCTCGCCGCCGACCCGATCGCACGCCGGCAACTCCGCACGCCCTGGCCGTGGGTCGGCGTCGCGGTGGCAGCGCTGCTGTTCACGACGCCGGTGATCCTGTGGAACGCGCAGCACGGGTGGGTGAGCGGCACGTCGCGACGCAGACGGGGACCGACGGCGGCGGGTCGTTCGACCCGCTCAACGTCTTTGGCTTCCTCGGCGGGCAGATCGGCATCCTCCAGCCGACGATCTTCCTGCTGATGACTGCGGGCGTGCTGTACGCGTGGCGGCAGCGCAAGGCCGACCCGGCGGACGAGACGACCCGCCGGCTGATGTTCCCACGTTGATCGGCGTACCGTTCTTCGCGCTCGTGACGCTCGTTGCGGTGCTGGCGAAGGTGCAACTCAACTGGCCCGCCCCGACGTACTTCACGCTGATGATCCTGGCGGCGTACTACCTCTCGACGCGCCCTCCGCGACCGCGCGTTTGGAAGCCCTGGCGGGCGTGGTTCTACCCGGCCGTCGCGTTCGGGCTGCTGGCGATGCCGGTCCTGCACGACACGGAGATCCTCTACCCGGCCATCGGCTGGGCCGACCGCAACATCGCCGGTCGCCTCGGCGGCGCGCCGATGCGCGCCGACCCGATGGCGAAGCTCAAGGGTGGGAGGAACTTGGCCGGCACGTGAGCGAACTGCGGGCCGGGCTCAACCCGGGGCGCGTTCGTGATGTGCGAGGATTACCAGTACACCGGGCAGATGGGCTTCTACGTCGACGGGCAGCCCAAGGCGTACTGCGCCGGATCGTTCTTCCTCACGCGGCCGAAGCGCGCCAGCCAGTACGACATGTGGCCCGACCGCTCGCTCGACCTGGCCGACAACCCCGCCCTCGCCGGCCGCGACGCGATCTACGTCGGGTGGTTCCGCCCGGACCTGTGGCAGGCGTTCGAGGTCGTCGAGGAACTCCCGAAGCTCGATATCGTGCGGCGGGGGCTACAGTGAGGCAGTTCCGCGTCTACCGCTGCCACAATTTCCGCGGAATGCAGCGGAACGTGAGATCGTATTAGTCGTGAACGGTGATTCAGGCACGGAGGCACGCGAGGGCACGGAGGCACGGAGAAAGGCGACGACCGAGTGTGAAGGACGGCGACTGCGTGTGCATCGGTCTTCCTCGATCCGCTGTCTTTCAACGATCATCAATCGCCTTCCTCCGCCTTACCTCCGTGTCTCCGTGCCTCCGTGGTTCAATTTTCCTCGTTCGCGCTCGTGGGGGCGGTATCGGAATCCGGGACGTCAGTAGGATGAGCACTCGCCGCCAGTTTCTGATCGTCGGCGCCATCTGGCTCGGCCTCGTGGCGATCGCGTTCTCGCTCGACGGGGCGGTCGCGCGCTGGGCGGACTGGAACGCGGCCGACAAGCACCACCCGGGCAACGTCTTCTTCAAGATGCCCGGCGAGTTCCGCTTCACGCTCGCGGTGATGCTCGCGCTGGCGACCTGGCACGCCCGCCGGGGGTACGCCGCGGCTCGACCTGCTCCTGAGCGGGGTGCTCGGCGGCGCGATCTACACGGTCGCCAAGTGGTTCGCCGGGCGGCAGCGACCCGTCGTGGGGATCCGGCCGTACGACTTCGACCCGTTCATCAACGGCCTGCGCGGCTTCGTCGGGGCGGAGAACATGTCGTTCCCGTCCGGCCACGCGACGCTGGCGTTCGCGACGGCGGCGTGCCTGGCGATCAACGTGCCGCGCCTGGCGATCCTCTTCTACGTCGCCGCCGCCGGGGTGGCCGTCGAGCGGGTGGCGGAGAACGCATACTACTTCAGCGACGTCGTGGTCGGCGCCGGCGTCGGCACGCTGTCGGCATACGTCGTTCATTGGGTCGGGCAGTCGTTGCACGAGCGCGAAAGCTGCAACGAGCTTCGCAGGCTGACGTCGACGGTCGCGGGCCGCTGAACTGTCGCTCGGCACGTGACCGATGCCCGTCGCTCGGGATGGAGGCGGGCGAACGTTAGACCACTCACGGTGGAGCAACTTCGAACGCCGTGGGTGTTTGGTCCCACGTTTCCTCCCGGTGGTGTCTTTGTTCGAGGGTTTTGGGCGGCGCCGGTGTCGCGGGGTGTTCACAGGTTCGTGCGACCCGTGCTGTCGCGCCGCTCTTCGAGCGGCGGCTAAACGATGGGGCGCGGTGGGCGCGGATCGCGGTCGTCTCTTCGAGAACAACACCGACTCCCGACCAACCCGACGACTGGACGATCACCCGCAAACCCTTAGGATGCCTCGATTCATGGAAGTCTCGCCATACCTGTCGCTCGTGATCCCGGCCTACAACGAGGAGGAGAACGTCAAGGTCCTCCTCGAGCGCGTCGCGGCGTCGCTGGCGCAGACGGGTCGGCCGTTCGAGGTGATCATCGTCGACGACGGCAGCACCGACTCGACGCCGCAATTGCTGGCCGACGCGATGCGGCAGTACCCGTGGCTCCGCGTGCTCCGGATGGCTAAGAACGGCGGGCAAAGCGCGGCGTTCGAGGCCGGCTTCGAGGCGGCCCGGGGCGACGTGATCGGCACGATCGACGCCGACCTCCAGAACGACCCCGAGGAGATCCCGCGCCTCCTCCCGATGCTCGACGGCTACGACATGATCACCGGCTGGCGCAAGGACCGGCAGGACACGCCGTTCCGAAAATGGCAGAGCCGCCAGGCGAACAAGATCCGCAACTGGATCAGCGAGGAAACCGTCAACGACTCTGCCAGCAGCCTGAAGCTCTACAAGGCCCACGCCATCAAGGGGTTGAAGCTCTTCAACGGCGCCCACCGTTTCTTCCCCACCCTCGTGAAGATGCGCGGCTACACCGTCCGCGAAGAACCGGTCAAGCATTCCGCCCGGTTCGCCGGCACCGCCAAGTACGGCTTCCGCAACCGCGCGTTTCGCGCGTTCATCGACCTGCTTGCCATCCGCTGGATGAAGAAGCGGTACCTGCGTTACCAGACGAGCGAGATGCCCCGCCCCCAGGCGTGATTGCGCTCAAACCTTACGCACCGCTGGCAGCTCTTTGCGGCTGGTTCCGCGGCGGCGCAACCGTAAAAGGCTTCCCATCCTGCAACTAGCGCAAGCGACGCTCATGTCGTGGTTTGCGGGCGAAATTTGCAACAAACCTCAAGGGGCGATAAGATGGCCCGCCTATGGCAATCCGCGCAAAGGTGAGGCAGAGTAGTCCCCGACGTGCCACTCCCGCGATCCACGCCAAATCGGTAAAACCGAACCGACCCGTCCGCGGCGAAAAGCCCGGCCAGGCCACCACGGCGCGCAAGGCGGCGTCGTTCACCGAAACCAAGCCGGTCACGGCCGGCATCAACGGTTACAGCAAGGCGTTGCGCTTCCTCGCGTCGCTGAGCGACTTCGAGCGGCTGCGCATCGTCCGCTACAACAGCTCGAACTTCGACCTCGACCGCATGCGGACGTTGCTGAAGAAGCTCGGCAACCCGCAGGACACGTTCCGCGCCGTCCACATCGCCGGCACCAAGGGCAAGGGCAGCACCTGCGCCATGGTCGAGTCGATGCTCCGCGCCAACGGCTACAAGACGGGCCTGTACACCAGCCCCCACCTCGTGGACGTCCGCGAGCGCATCTGCGTCGGCGGCGAGATGATCCCGCAGGCAGATTTTGCGCGGCTCGTCCGGCTCGTCGAGCCGATCGCCGCCAAGATGAAGCCGACGCCGACCTACTTCGACGTCCTGACCGCCATCTCGTTCAAGTACTTCGCCGAGCAGAAGGTCGAGATCGCGATCGTCGAGACGGGCCTCGGCGGGCGCCTCGACAGCACGAACGTGCTGAAGCCGGAGGTCTCGGCGATCACCAGCATCAGCAAGGACCACATGGCCCAACTCGGCGGCACGCTCGCGAAGATCGCCGAGGAGAAGGGCGGCATCTTCAAGGCCGGCGTGCCCGCGATCAGCGCGCAGCAGGACCCGGAGGTCGAGGCGACGCTGAAGCGCGTCGCCGAGGCCAACGGCACCACGCTCGAGATCACCGGCAAGCAGATCGAGTTCAGCTACCGGTTCGAGAGCAGCCGGATGCTCGGCCCGCACAACCGCATCTGCCTGTTCACGCCCAACAGCAAGTTCGAGCACCTGGCCGTCCCGCTCATCGGCGAGCACCAGGCGATCAACTGCGGCGTCGCGCTGTCGATCGTCGACCGCCTGAAGACGCGCGGCCTGGCGATGAACGACAACCGCTCGATGGAGGGGCGGGCCAAGACGAGCATCCCCGGCCGGATGGAGATGGTGAGCCAGGCGCCGCGCGTGATCGTCGACGGCGCCCACAACGCCGCCAGCCTCGACGCGATGATGCGGGCGATCGGCCAGCACATCCCGTACGACAGCATGGTCGTCATCTTCGGGTGCTGCGCCGACAAGGACGTCAGCGGCATGCTCGAGCGGATCACCAGCGGCCGACAAGGTGATCTTCACCAAGGTCGACAACATCCGCTCGGCCGACCCGAACGAACTCGCGGCGCGATACGTGGAATTATATGGGAAGATGGCGCAGGTCGCCCCGACGCTCCAGGACGCGCTGGCGATCGCCAACCGCGCCGTGACGAAGGAAGACCTGATCTGCATCACCGGCAGCCTCTACCTCGTCGGCGAGGCGAAGAAGCACTTCGCCGCGGTCGCGCAGCAGAAGTTGCAGACCGCGTGAGCCGACGCTTCACGAACGCAAGACGGAAGGGCGACCCGTTGGGGTCGCCCTTCTTCTTGGAAACCCAGTATCGAAGTCGCGCCGATATATGCCCTCGTTGAGCCGGCCCGCTTTCAACTCGCGCCGGGTGCGTCGCTGGGTGTCACGTTCGGATCGAACGGAACAATGGTTCGACGAACAACCGTCACTCCCAACGCACTTCCCCGTTCGCGCGCGGCCGAGACGCGGCTCACAAGCGGGCCGGCTAAATGGGGGTCGATCGGGCAAAGAGCTCACGGGCGATTACACTCCGCGCGATGCACGTCGAGACCGCCCACCGCCCGTGGCCCGTGCCCGCCCAGCCGTGGGTGATGGCGATGCGGTGGCACGACCTGTTGTTCATGCACTGGCCGCTCGACCCGGCCGTGCTGCGGCCGCTCGTGCCGGCTTCGCTCGAACTCGACACTTACGACGGGCGGGCGTGGATCGGCGTGGTGCCGTTCTGGATGAGCGGCATCCGCCCGCGACTGCTGCCGCCCGTGCCGGGGCTGAGCCGGTTCCCGGAGATCAACGTCCGGGGGGGCAAGCCCGGCGTCTGGTTCTTCAGCCTCGACGCGACGAGCAAGGTTGCCGTCCGGGGCGCGCGGTGGGCGTTCAACCTCAACTACTACGATGCCCGCATCTCCTGCCGCCCGGATCGGACGAGCGGGCGGGTGGCGTATCAGGCGACCCGCACCCACCGCGACGCGCCCCCGGCCACGTTCGACGCGGAGTACGAGCCGGCCGGGACGAGCTTCAACCCGAGCAACGGCTCGCTGGAGCACTTCCTGACCGAACGCTACTGCCTGTACACCGTCGACCCCAACGGGCGGCCGTACCGGCTCGAGATCGCGCATAACCCTTGGTCGCTTCGGCCCGCCCGGGCACGCATCGCCGGGAACCGGATGACCGACCCGATCGGCATCGCGTTGCCGGCGGCGCCGCCACTGCTCCA
The DNA here is from genome assembly GCA_030448225.1 of Phycisphaerae bacterium. The sequence goes on along the minus strand of JAUJNJ010000038.1, from coordinate 24,848 downwards.
CCTCGGCGGCGACCAGTACGTGATCGCGTGGCTGCCGGGGCGAGCGTGACTTTCCCCCGACGGTTAGGCGGGACGGCCCGGCGTCGTCACCCAAATTGACATCGTGGGCGCGCGCCCTCCGCCTTTCCGTAAACCCCTTTCGCCGAGCGCGTCTCTGGCTATACTCTGCGTTCACAATAGGTCGATTCCCGACCGTTTCGGGACGGTCGTCTAGAAATTTCCGGTCAGGGAGTCGCGGGCCGAGGTGCGGCTCGGCCGGGTCGCGGGACATCACCAGCGGAGGCTTCCGAACATGGCATCGCCCAAGCGTCGCAACGTCAACAGCGCCACCCTTGCCACGAGCACGCGCAGCGTCGTCGAGGCCGTGGAAGCCCGCATCCTGTTTCACCTCGAGGTCGTCGACCCGCAGCCCGACCTGACCGTCGCGGCGGGCTCGGCCGCCACGACGATCGACCTCACCAGCCGCATCGACAACGAGGAGACCGACACCGTCGTGCGCATGTCGACCAACTCCGGCGACATGGACATCCAGCTCTTCGACCGCCAGAAGCCGATCACGGTCGTCAACTTCCTGAACTACGTCCGGCGCAACGCCTACGCGAACACGTTCTTCCACCGCAGCGCCAACCTCGGCGGCCCGGACCCGGCGAGCGCGCAACTGATCATCCAGGGCGGCGGCTACGCGCTGCCGGTGACGGCGACCGGGACCTTCAACCGCATCGCCACCGACGCTCCGATCGAGCTGGAGGTGCAGGCGAACGGCGTGATCCCGAACACGCGCGGCACGATCGCGATGGCACGCACCAGCGAGCAGAACAGCGCGACGAGCGAGTTCTTCATCAACACGACCGACAACACCAACACGCTCGGCCCCGAGAACGGCGGCGGCTACGCCGTCTTCGGCGAGCTCGTCAACGACACGGTCGGCACGGCCGACGCGATCGCGGCGCTGCAGACCGGCAGCGTGCCGGAGACGCCGTTCAGCGACCTGCCCGCGCGCGACACGGCGGGCGACCTCGGCGCGGAGAACCTCGTGGTCGTGACCGGCACCACCGTGCTGCCCGACGCCGGCACGACGTACGCCGTCACCAGCAGCAACCCGGCGATAGTGACCGCCGCCGTCAACAACGGCACGCTCTCGCTCAGCGCCCCCGCCGGCGCCGCCGCGGGCCCGGCCGAGATCACCGTCACCGCCACCCAGAACGGCGCCACCGTGACCGACGCGTTCAACGTCACCGTCGGCGGCGACGGCGGCGGCGGCGGCGGGGGGACGCCGGGCTCGGTCACGATCGGCGAGGGCGCGGCTCGGCAGGTCACGTTCGTCGACGCCGACGGCACGACCGCCACCGTCTCGCTCCGCGGCGGCGGCACCGCGGTGCTCGACCTCGCCGGCACCGGGCTGACGCAGACGACCGACGGCCGCGGCATCAGGGTCACCGGCCCGGTCACCTCAATCACCGCGCTGACGCTCAACGGCACCGACGGCCGCACCACCGTCAACGTCCGCGCCCGCGGCGGCACCGACAACGCGGTCGACGTTAACGGCATCACCGCCGCCGGCGGCGTGCGCAACCTGTCGGGCCGCCAGCTCTCGGTCACCGGGCCGGTCACGCTCGGCAGCGCCGCCCGCGTCGACCTGGCCGACCTCACCAACGCCACGCTCACGATCAACGGCACGACGCCGGTCTCGATCAACATCGACGGGGCCGTCACCGACAGCACCGTCACCAGCACGGCCGCGATCCGCTCGTTCCGCGCCGACAGCGTCGGCGGCACCGACGCGGAGCCCCAGGCGATCCAGGCGCCGTCGATCGGGCGGCTGACCGTCGGCTCCGAGCTCACCGGCGACGTCCGCGCCGCCAACGACGCCGGCGGCACGATCGGCAACGTCACGGCGGGCGGCGCGTTCACCGGCAACCTCAGCGGCTTCAACCTCGGCAGCTTCCGCGCCGGCGCGATTACCGACTCGACGTTCAACCTCGTGCAGAACATCGACGGCTCCAACGCCGGCATCAGGCGCCTCCAGGTCAACGGCCCGATCACCAACAGCGACGTCCGCTCGACCAACGGCATCGGCACCGTGACGGCGAACGGCATGAGCGGCAGCAGCCTGTTCGCCGGGGTCAGGCCGGAGGTGGCCGACGCGCTGCCGACCCGCGAGCAGTTCGTCGGCAACGCGCCGATCCGCAGCGTCACGCTCCGCGGCGGCGCGGCGGCGCAGTCGTTCGTCAACAGCTACATCGCCGCCGGAAGCATCGGCCGACTCAACCTCGGCACCGTCCAGCAGACCAACGCCGGCGGCACGGCCTTCGGCGTCGCCACGCTCTCGTCGCCCCAGGGCGGCGCGGCCGGCGTCCGCTCGGTCGCCGCCACCGACGCCAGCGGCGGCGCGATCCGCCTGTCGCGGCTCACCGAGCCGACGCAGAGCTTCGACCGCGAGGATTTCGAGATCCGCGTGCTCTGAGCACCGCGATCCGAGTGCTCAGAGCACCGACGGGCGTCCGGCCGCGTACGCGGCCCCCCAAACCCGCGGGCGCGTTCGGGGCGGGCGTCACGGGGCGGGCCGGCGCCCGGGGCCCTTGTCCCCCAGACGTCCGCAACCAAGACGTCCGCAGGCGGGTCGTCACGCCGGACGTGCGGCGGCCCGGACGCGTTCGCGGCCCGAACGCACGCATTTACGCACCGGCGAACGACCCGCCGGCCGGCGCGGGCGGGTTCGCCCGATTCGACGCAATCATTTTCGCGAGACGGAGAAGCAGCATGAAATTCGCCCACCTGACCGATCGAATCGCACCGGCAGCCCGCCGCCCGTCCCGCACGCGCGTCGGCTGCACGGTCGAGGCCGTGGAGGCGCGCGTCCTGTTCCACGCCGACGTCATCAACCCGATCCCCGACGTCGTCGTCGCGCCCAATGCGCCCACGAGCACGATCGACCTCAACGGGCGGTTCGACGTCGGCACCGTCGTCCGCCTCGTCACGACCAACGGCAACCTCGACGTCCAGTTGTACGACGCGCAGAAGCCGGCGACGGTGGCGAACTTCCTGAAGTACGTGACCGACGGCGACTACAACGGCACGATCTTCCACCGCAGCACCGACCAGGCCGACGCCGGCATCACGGTGATCCAGGGCGGCGGGTACACGTTCCCGGGCTTCGGGCACATCCCGACCGACCCGCCGATCGTCAACGAGTTCGCGACGGGCGGCGTGCGGTTGAACACCCGCGGCACGCTCTCGATGGCGCGCGCGGCCGACCCGAACAGCGCGACGAGCGAGTTCTTCGTCAACGTCGCCGACAACCCGGCGCTCGACCAGGCGAACAACAACTACGCGGTCTTCGGCGAGTTGATCAACAACACGATCACCAACGCCGACCAGATCGCGGACCTGCCGAACTACAACTTCACCGCGCCGCTGACCGACCTCCCGTTGCGCAACTACACGCAGGCGCAGTACACGTCCGGCACGACGATCACGACCGACAACATCGTGCAGATCTCCGAGGCCTCGGTGGTGCCGCCGGCGCCGGGCCCGGAGTTCACGCTCGCCGCGACCAGCAGCGACCCGGGGCTGGTGACGGCGGCGGTCGCCGACAACCAGCTCACGCTGAACTACGTGCCGGACCAGTCCGGCACGGCCGAGATCACCGTCAGCGCCACCGCGGCCGACGGGCACGTGACGACCGACGTCTTCCAGGTGGCCGTCGCGCTGAGCGTGACGATCGGCGACGGGGCGGCGGCACGGGCCGTCACCTTCACCGACGGCGACGGCACGGTCGGCACGATCTCCGTCCGTGGCGGCAGCGCGCAGGTGAATCTCAGCGGCGAGGACCTCGCCGAGACGGCCGACCGCCGCGGCGCCGCCGTGACCGGCGCCGTCACGTCGATCGCCTCGATCGTCCTGAACGGGACCAACAGCGCCAGCACCGTCGCCGTCCGCGCGCGCGGCGGGGACGGCGTCCTGGAGGTGGGCGACGTCACCGGCCCGGGCGGCGTGCGGACGCTCAACGCCCGGTCGCTCTCGGTCAACGGCGACGTCAACCTCGGCAGCGCGTCGCGCGTCGACCTCGCCGACATCACCGGCGGCACGCTCACGGTCGGCGGCACCACGCCGGTCGCGATCAACATCGCCGGGGCGGCCGACGACACGAACGTCACCAGCGCCGCGCCGGTCCGGTCGCTCAGGGCCGCCCGCTTCGGCGGCACCGACGGCGTCGCGCAGACGCTAGCGGCGCCGTCGATCGGCACCCTCAACGTCGGGTCCGACTTCGCCGGCAACCTCAACGTCGCCGGCGACGTGCGCAGCGTCCGTGTAGGCGGCGGCGCCACGGGCGGCACCTGGACCGTCGTCGGCAACCTCGGCGCGACGACCGTCGGCGGCGACCTCGCCAGCGACGTGGTCGCCAACACGATCCGCTCGCTGCGGGCCGGCAGCGTCACCGACGCCGCCGTCCGCGCGGTCAGCTCGCTCGGCCGCGTCACGACCGGCAACGTCGCCGGCAGCACGTTCGCCGCCGCCTACGCCGGCCAGGGCCTGCCCGCGGCGGGCGGGGGCGTGCCCGAGGGCGGCACAATCGCCGGCCTCAACGTCCGCGGCACGTTCGCCAATTCGGCGGTCGTGGCGGCGAACGTGGGGCGGCTCAACCTCGGCACGATCACGCAGGGCAACAACGGCACCGCGTTCGGCGTGGCCGGCACGTCGGTCGCCGCCGTCGGCGGCCGCGACTCCGCCGGCGCCTCGATCCGCCTGTCGCGCCTCACCGAGCCGACGCAGAGCTTCGACCGCGAGGACTTCGAGATCCGCGTGTCCTGAGAAGAAACGCAGGACGCAGAACGCATCGTGCAGAACGCGGAACGCGGAACGCAGAACGTGGTAAACTGACCACGTTCTGCGTTACGCATTTAGCGTTTAGCGCTTCCAGGCAAACGCCGCGTCTTTCGCAGTAGTTCTGCGCTCCGCGTTCCGCATTCTGCGTTTCCCCATGAAGCCTTGGACCGAGTACAACGTCGCCGACCTCGAGGCCGACCTCCGCGGGTGGGGGCACAGCACGGTCCACGCGGCCCGGCTGCTGCGCCAGTTCTACAACCGCGGCGGGCACGTCGACCTCGACGACCGTGCGGTCGGCCGCGCGCTCCGCGAGCGCCTCGCGGCCGAGACGACGTTGCGGCAGTCGAGCGTGCTGCACACGGCCCGCAGCGCCGACGGTACCGAGCGCTTCCTGATCGGCCTGGCGCGCGGCGGGGCGGTCGAGTCGGTGATGATGCCCTCGCCCAAGCCGGACCGCGCGATGGGGTGCGTCTCGTCGCAGATCGGCTGCGCGATGGGGTGCGACTTCTGCGCCAGCACCCGCGCGGGGCTTCAGCGCAACCTCACCGGCGGCGAGATCGTCGAGCAGTTCCTCCGCCTGCGCGAGGCCGCCGCCGCGCGCGGCCGGCGGCTGATGACGCTCGTGTTCATGGGCCAGGGCGAGCCGATGCACAACCTCGACGCGGTGGTCGACGCGATCCGCCGCATCGCCGGGCCGGATCTCGGGTCGCTCGGCTGGCGGCACGTCACGGTGTCGACCGTCGGCATCGTGCCCGGCATCGACCGCCTCGCCGCGTCGGGCCTCGGCGTGCACCTGGCGCTCTCGCTCCACGCGCCGGACGACGAGACGCGCGGCCGCATCGTCCCGACCAACCGGAAGTACCCCGTCGCCGAGGTGATGGCCGCCACCCGGCGGTTCTACGACCGCACCGGCCGCATCCCCACGATCGAGTACTGCCTGCTCGACGGCGTGAACGACTCGGACGAGCAGGCGCGGGCGCTGGCGGCGCTCGTCGGCGACTTGCGGGCGCACGTGAACCTCATCCCGTACAACGCGATCGGCACGGGCCTCAGCGGCGTCGCCTACCGCCGCCCGCCGGCCGAGCGGATGGCGAGCTTCCTCGGCATCCTGCGCGACGCGGGGATCGTCGCCCACTTCCGCCACACGCGCGGCGACGACGTGAACGCCGCCTGCGGGCAGTTGCGCGAGACCCTCGTGGGGCTGGGGCAGGGGTGATTCTCGATGCGCGGCGTGGATGTTTTCTCCGGCACTCGGCCGGATGATCTGCGACGCCCCGCGCGGCCGCGGCGCAATTGAAGGTCGTCGTCCCCGCCCCCCCATTATGCGGGGGGGGTGGCCGCCGCGGTGCGGCGGGGGGCGAAGCGTGTTGCCGCGAATGTACCCCTGTTCGCGTTGTTTCGTACCGCATGTAATACGGATGTGCTTGGGCAAGCGCCCGCGACACGGCGGGCAAGCCCGCCGGCTAAATGGGGAGCGGGGGAGAGGGTGCTCGCGCCACGTCTGCGTCGCGGGGCGGGGCAGCGATGCGGGTGTGGCACACGACCTTGTGCGGGACGATCCGCTCCGAACTTCACCGCCTTCCGCCCGGGCGACGGCCGGCCGGTTCACGCGTAGAATGAGCGGGCGTCGCCGCCGCCGGGACCGAGGCCGGCCGGCCAGCGCGCCCACCCTTATGGACGGATCGATCGACACGTGGCTTTCGCGGTTCGGGCTCGACGCGTTCCTGCACGCGCGTGGCCGGCGTGTTGTCGACCCTGCCGGGCCACGTCCGCGACGACCTCGTCGAGGACCCGGGGTTCGCGCTGTGCGATTACGAGCCGACGACGGGCGGCGTCGTGGTCGTGCCGGTCGGCCGACCGGGGCGGAACACGGCGGGGCGGTCGGTCGTGCTGAAGCGCACGCCGCGCGCCGGCCGTCGGCGTTCGTCCGCTACGTGATCGCCCACGAGTTCGCCCACGCCCACCTGCGCAACGCCCGGCCGCTGGCCCGGCGACGACCCCGAACACGCCGCCGACGCCCTCGCCGCCCAGTGGGGCTACCCGCGCCCGCGGTGAGGGTGCTGAAGTCTCCACTGCGTTAGAGCTTCTAAAAGCACTGGTTCGCGGTGGTGTGTCATCCCGAGCGCAGCAAAGGATCTCCCGCGGCTCTCGCGAGAATTGCGGGAGATCCTTTGCTGCGCAGGATGACATGTCTCGCAGACCGGTACTTTTAGAAGCTGTTAGAGGAAGCCGCCATGGGGTAGCGTCGCGCGACGCGGTGCGGGATTCGTCGGGGAACCGGATCGTGTCACGCGCGCGCTCGTCGAGCGCCCGATGCGCGTAGCGAAATCCGTGTCGGCGGAGCCGCCGCGAAAAGCTGCGGGTCATCAAGCTGGGGAGAAACCCTCGGCGCGCGAGCGTGCGTCAGACGCTCGGGGCGGCGTGGCGAACGAGGTGGTTCACGCGCTCCTGGATCTGCGCGTAGTCCATCGACGCCTTCACCCAGTAATCGGTCGCGCCCTTGCTCATCGCGTGCTCGCGGAACTGCGGGTCGGACACGGCGGCTGAACAACACGACCGGCAGGCCCGACGTGCGCGTCTCGGTCCGCACGTGTCGCAGGACCTCCAGGCCGTCCATCCCCGGCATCATCACGTCGAGCAGCATCAGGTCGGGCACCTGCTCGCGAAGGTAAACGATCGCCTCCTCGCCGCTGCCGAGGCAGACCCCCTTGTGCCCCACGTGCTTCAGCAGCCGCGCGCGGCCGGCAGGCGTCGAGATTGTCATCGACGATCAGAATCGTAGCCATCGTGTTATTAACTCCCCTGAGTGTCCCCTGCGCGGAAAGGGTCGCGAGTCGCGCGGGAATTGTCAACGTTGCCAAGACGCCGCACCCCCCGGTGCGACGCCGAAGTACCGGCCATCGACGCTCGATCTTCGAGCGTCAACGCACGATCAGCGAGTCGAGGTTCGGCCCGTTCGTCCCCGTGGTGGTGAGGCGAATCTTGTTCGCGCCCGCCGCGAGCGTCACGTCGATGGACGCGGTCCGCCACGTCGTCCAACTGCCGGTCGGCGCGAACGAGAACGCGGCGCGCGGGTCGTGCCGTTGACGCGCAGGTCGAGCGTGCGCGCGGGCGTGACGCCGAGGGCGTAGCGGAAGTCGAGCCGGTAGGTGCCGGCAGTGGCGGCGGTCACGTCCCACTCGACGAACTCGCCGGTGGACGTGACGAAGTCGGCGAACCCCGTGCCGGTGTACCCGGACTTGTGCGCGGTGACGGTCGGGCCCGACAGCAGCCGCGTCCTCGGCCTGGGACGTCGCCGCCGCGGCGCGGGTCATCGCCGACGCCTCGGCGGCGGGCGATGGGCGGCCGGCGTTGCGCGCGCCGCCCGGGTCGGCGTCCGCCGTCGACGCCGCCAGCCGTGTGTTGGCGAACGACCGCGCGGACCCCGCGAGCGTGCCCCCCTCGGCGAACGGCCCGCCCGCGGTCGAGCGCTCGACTCGGTAGCCGGTGACGGCGGCGCCGGCCGGCGCGGACCACGAGAGGTCGATCTGGCTCGACGAGACGGCCGCCGCGCGCAGGTCGGCCGGGGCGGGCGGGGCGACGGGCGGGCTGGCCGCAATCAGGCGGGCCGCGGCCCAGTCGGCGCTGTCGCCGGTGATGTTCCCGTCGTAGTTCGTGACGCGGAGTTTCAGCGTGGACTTGCCCGTCACGTCGAGGTCGAGCGACCGCGTCGGGCTGCTGCCGGTGCGCTTGCCGCTGTCGTAGATCTTCACGTCGTTCGCGTAGACGCGGAAGACGACGGTGCCGCCGCTGCCGACGACGTCGTCGATCCCCACGTCCGCGAGGAAGCGCGAGTACCGCCCGCCGAGGTCGTAGACGATCGTGGACTCGGCCCAGGTGCCGATCCCCTTTTCGTAGGTGACGCCGGCGAGCTTCAGCGGCGTGCCGTCGCCGGCGGCGCTGCCGCCGTTGGCGCGGTCGCGCTCGATCGGGCCCTTGCCGTTGATCGGCGTGCCGGCCGGCGTGAGGTCGCTCAGGTAGACGACCGACGTCGCGCGGTAGGTGGCGACGTAGCTCGTCGGCTCGGCCGGGAACGCGAACGTGCGGGTGGCGGCGGTCGCGCCGTCCGACCAGCCGGCGAACTCGTAGGCCACGCCGTTCAGCACCTGCGACGCCGGCGCCTCGAGCGTGCGGCCGATGCCGATCACGCCTTCCACCGCGGCCGGGGCGACGACGGACTTCCCATCCAGCCGCAGCGACAGGCCGGCCGGCTCGGTGTCGAGCGTGACCGTGGCCTTGCGCGGGACGACGTCGCGGTACGTGCTGGCGGTCAGTCCTTCTGAGTCCGTGACGGTGAGGTGGACGCGGTAGAAGACGTTGGCCGACGTCTCGCCGGTGGTGGGGATGGTGAACGACCCGCCGGTCACGCCGCGCGTCGTCGCGACGAACGGGTGGGTGTGCGCCTCGTGGTGGAAGTCGACGCGCCAACTGAAGGCTGCGGCGCCGAGCGTGCCGTCCTCGGCGTCGGCGGCGGTGCCGGAGAACTGGAATGCCTGCCCGCCGGCGGAGGTCGCGCCCGCCGCGGGGGTGACGATCGTCGCCGTCGGCGCGTCGCCGACGCCGACGACGAGCACCGCGCCCCGGCTCGTCGCGCCGCCGAACTCGTTCGACACGATCACGCGGAACGCCGCCCCGTCGTCGCCCGCGGCCGCGGTGCGGGTGTAGGTGCGGGCGGTGGCGCCGGCGATGTCGATCCCGTTGCGCTGCCACTGGTAGCGGAGCGTGCCCGGGCCGGTCGCGCTCACGGCGAACGTCACCTCGTCGCCGGCGCGGGCGCGAACGTCGTCGGGTTCGTCGGTGATCTGCGGCCCCTGCGACAGCGTGTACCGGATGCGGTTGATCGAGCCGATGTCGTCGGCCGTCTGCCCCGACCCCGCGCCGCGCGAGATGTACCAGATGCTGCCGTCGGGGCTCACGGTCAGCCCGGTCGGGCTGCGCAGGCCCGTCGCGAACGTGCCGACGGCTTTCGTCGACGGGTCGAACGTGCGCACCCAGTTGCCGACGTAATCGGCGAAGAAGTACTTGTCCTTGTACTGCGACGGGAACTGCTGCGCGACGCCGGTGTAGAACGCGCCGCCGATGATCGACTGCCCGACGCTATGGCTGTAGGTGTAGACGGGGTTCGTGAAGCGCGTGTCGCTCGTCATCCCCTCCTTGATCGACCACCCGTAGTTCGCGCCCGCCTTGCCCGCGTTGATCTCCTCCCAATCGCCCGCGCCCACGTCGTTGATGTAGAACCGGCCGGTGCCTTTCTGGAAGGCGGTCGTGTAGGGGTTGCGCAGGCCGTAGGCCCAGATCGCGCGGTTGTTGCCGCTGGCGGAGCTGTAGAACGGGTTGTCCGACGGGATCGACCCGCTGGCGTTGAGGCGCAGGATCTTGCCCTTGAGGCTCGACAGGCTCTGCGGCGACGACAGGCTCTCGTGGTCGCCGACGGCGACGTACAACTTCCCGTCGGGGCCGAAGTGGATCGCGCCGGCCATGTGGAACCGCGCGTCGCCGGTGGAGGGGAGGTCGAAGATCGTCGTCTCGCTCCCGGCGACCGCCACGTCGCCGTTGGCCGTCACGCGCATGACCCGGTTGTGGACGACCGGCGAGGTGGCGGTGTAGTTGAGGTAGACGTACTTGTTCGTCGCGAAGTTCGGGTCGAACGTGATGCCGACCAGCCCGCGCTCGCCGGTCGTACTCACGCCGCTCAGCGAGACGAACGGCGTCGGCAGGAGCGCGCCGTTCTTCACGATGCGCACCCGCCCGTCCTTCTCGGTCACGAAGACGCGCCCGTCCGGGGCGGCCTCGATCGCGGTGGGGACGTCGAGGTTGCCGGTGACGCGCGTGTCGACGAACCCGCTCGGGACCGTCGCGAACAGGAGTCGCGACTCGAGGCGCTCGATGAGGGAACGTTCCCGACCGGACGAGCCGATGGCGGCGCCGTCGCCGCGTGAGTTGCTGCTGTACATCTTCTCCCCAAAACCCGGATGTGGCGAAGCCCCCGGAGGTACGACTTGCAAGGCGCCGCGAACCTGCCCGCCCGACAGGTCGCGGGCAACGAACATCGTCACAAGGTCGTCGGCGCGTGTAAAGCCTAAACGAAGGCACATCAGGGAAAAGTTGAGACGTGGGTGGGAACCTTCCAACCGACCCACTCGGTTTAGCCGTCGCTCGCAGAGCGGCGCGTCCGTCGTCGGTGGTGCGCGTGCATTGCGACCGTCGTTTGACGCGTTGGAAAACGCACCGCTCTTAGAGCGGTGGCTAAACGGGAGCGGATGCCTTGTCCGCGCTTGACAGCGGGCCCGGAACGCTTTATCCCTGTCACATGGAACACCCGAAGATCCTGCACGACGGCGTCCCGTTCGACGACGTCCTGCTGATCCCCGCGCGCAGCGACTTCATCCCCTCCGACGCCGACACGCACACCCGGCTCACCCGCAACATCGAGCTGCACATCCCGCTGATCAGCGCGCCGATGGACACCGTCACCGAGGCGGCCCTGGCGATCGCGCTGGCGCAGGAGGGGGGCATCGGGATCGTCCACAAGAACCTGTCGGTCGAGAACCAGGCCCGCGAGGTGGAGAAGGTGAAGCGGAGCGAGAACGGCGTGATCGTCGACCCGATCACGCTCCCGCCCACCGCCACGGTCGGCATGGCCCGCCGCGTGATGCGCGAGTACAACGTCAGCGGCATCCCGATCGTCGAGGGCGCGGACGTGCTGGCGGGCGGCGAGGAGTTCCCGCGGCGCCGCGCCAGCACCGTCGGCGGCAACGGCAGCAACCCCAAGCCGGCCCGGCTCGTCGGGATCATGACCCGCCGCGACCTGAAGTTCCAGGAGGACGACAACCGCCGCGTCGGCGAGGTGATGACGCGCGACAACCTCGTCGTCGCGCCCGAGAACACGTCGCTGGAGGAGGCCGAGCGCATCCTCTACAAGGCGAAGGTCGAGAAGCTCCTGCTCGTCGACCGCGACAGCCGCCTCGCCGGGCTGATCACGATGCGCGACATCGACAAGATGCACCAGTACCCGGCCGCCTGTAAGGACAAGCGCGGTCGGCTGCGGGTGGGGGCGGCGACCGGCGTGAAGGACTTCGCCCGCGTCGAGGCGCTGATCCGCGCCGAGGTGGACGTGGTCGTCGTCGACACGGCCCACGGGCACAGCAAGAACGTCCTGGAGACTGTCAGGGAGATCAAGCGAAACTGGGACATTCAGGTGATCGCCGGTAACGTGGCGACCGCCGAGGGCGCCCGCGACCTGATCGAGGCCGGCGTCGACGCGGTGAAGGTCGGGATCGGCCCGGGCGCGATCTGCACGACGCGCATCATCAGCGGCGTCGGCGTGCCGCAGGTGACCGCGATCTTCAACGCCGTCGGCGTCGCCGAAGCCGCGGGCGTGCCGGTGATCGCCGACGGCGGCATCCGACACAGCGGCGACATCACTAAGGCGATCGCCGCCGGCGCGAGCTGCGCGATGATGGGCAGCCTGTTCGCCGGCCTCGACGAGTCGCCCGGCGAGACGATCATCCACTCCGGCCGGCGGTACAAGTCGTACCGCGGCATGGGCAGCCTCGGCGCGATGGTGCAGGGCTCGGCCGACCGCTACGGCCAGGGCGGCACGAAGGTCACCAGCAAGCTCGTGCCCGAGGGCGTGGAAGGCCGCGTGCCGTACCGCGGGCCGCTCGGCGACTTCGTCTACCAACTCGTCGGCGGGCTGCGGGCGGGCATGGGTTATTGCGGGACGAAGAACATCGAGGAGCTGCGCAAGAACGCCCGCTTCTGCCGCGTGTCGGCCGCGAGCATGGCCGAGAGCCACCCGCACGACATCGCGATCACCCGCGAATCGCCGAACTACAGTGTGGAGTTCGCGGGGGAGAAGCAGTAGCGTCGGGGGGGCAGTCGGAGTAGTCAGTAGCCAGTAGTCAGTAGCCAGCAGGCGGACGGATGAAGGCAGAAGCGAATACATCGCTCGGATCGATCATGACGCGGGCGGCGCGGACGTGCGGCGTCGTCGTGATGATCGTTTGCGCCTCGTGCGCCAAGAAGCCGGCGGCGACCACGCAGCCGACGTCGCGGCCGGCGTCGGCGGTCGACCGGCAGGACGCGGCGATGAAGGACCCGTTCAACTACTCGCCCTGGAAGACGAGCGAGAAGTCGAACATCAGCGGTGGCGGAACCGGGGACCTCGACCGCCGCGGATTGAAACGCGACGTCGACCACCTGCTCGACCCGTGAACCGGTGGTGTCATGCGGGACGGCCATCATGCTAAGCCGGCTGACGCGACGGGCGCTCCGCAGGACCCCGTGCCCCCGCACAAGCGGCCCAATCGCGTCTTCCTGAGCGTCCTGTCCGTCGTCGTGATCGCCGTCTGCGTCCTGGCGCTGCGGGACTCGAGCGCCGAGCCGGGGTTGCGCACCGTCCTGGGCTGGGCCGCCGCTTCGTTTTTCGTGCTGAACTTGATCGGCATGTGGGTGCCCGTGGTTGGTAACGCCTTGTTCAGGATGACCCGCAGATGACGCGCGCGCGGCACGGACGGCGGCACCCCGGCGATGGCCCGCGGCGGGGAACGTGGCCGCCGGATTGGTCCGTGACGCTTATGATGTGCGGGGCGTAGGCCCTGCCGGGCGTCGGACCCTGATGATCGTTTTCTCTCTCTCTCGGTGACACGATGAAGCTGAACCAGACCGTGAAACTGTCCTGCCTCGCGTCCGCCATCTTCGCCGGCGCCGTCGCCGGCTGCGCCCGCCAGGCCGAGCCGCCGGCCGACCCGTCGCCGCTGGTGATCGACGAGGCGATGCAGCGCCGCGACTGGGACCGGAGCGTCGCGTACTACGGCAACGGCGACACCGTCGGCAGCCCGAACCGCGCGCCGCTCAAGGCGCAGGACACCGGGGTGCCGATCCTCAACGGGCTGATGCAGCCGCTGGCGTTCGTCGGCAACGCGTTCTACCTGCCGGTGTCGTACATCTTCGCGCCGCCCGGCACGGAGACGACGTACCATGGCGTGCAGTTCGAGCCGACGTACACGGCCGTCCCGCCGCTGCCGCCGTCGGACGCCGAGCCGGTGTCCGAGCCGTTCCTCGTCGGCCCCGCCAACGCCACCGCCGACGACGCGCCCACCGGGGACCTCGGCACGGGCGAACCGGCGGCCGACCCGCGCGGCACAGTCGGGGCGCCCGACCGAAGGCTGCACCGTGCCGGCTGACGCCGCCCTCCGCGACAGCAGCAACAACGCCGCCCCCGACGCCGGCCCCGGGACCGGCACCGACGCCGGCGGTAACAACCCGCCGCCCGCGCCGGACGCCCCCCGTCCGACGCTCCCGCGACCGACGCCCCGGCCCCGACGCCCGCGCCGGTCGAGCCCGCCCCGGTCGAGCCCGCGCCCGGTCGAGCCCGCCGGTCGAGCCCGCGCCCGACGCCGGTGCCCCGACGCCGGACGCATCGGCGCAGCCCGACGCATCGACGCCGGACGCATCGACGCCCGACGCCGCGCGCGCTGACGAATCCGCGCCGACCCCCGACGCCCCCGTGCCGGATGCCGCTGCGCCCGACGCGCCCGAGCCGGCCCCTTCGCCGGATTCGCCGGCCCCGACGCCGGAGCCGGGCGCGCCGAGTCGGAGTTGAACAAGTAGCAGGCGGAGAGGAAGCATCACGGCGGGGATGCGTGACCACGTTCAGCCGCGAATGTAGGACGGGCGGGCTCGCCGGCGTCGCCGGGTGCGTCGCGTGCCGCCGTGCCCGCGTCGTCGGCGCGTGCGCCGTCCTCGGCCTTCTGCTCATGTCAGCCGCCGCCGCGCCGGCCGCGGAACCGGTCCGCCTGGCGGTGTTGAGCACGACCGCCGCTCGGCAGACCGGCGTGCCGACGTGGCCGTGTCGCTCCTGTCCGGCGACGCCGGCCTCGCCCTCGTCGAGCGCGACCGCGTCGAGGCGGCGGCCGGCGAGGCGGCGGTCCAGAAGATGCTCGCCGCCGGCCCCGCGGCGGCCGACCGCGCCCGCGTCGGCGAGATCCTCGGCGCCCGGCTCCTCGCGCTCGTCCACCTCAAGGACGGCAAGCTGCGCCCCTGACCGTCGTCGACACCGGCCTCGGCGTCAGCCTTGGCGCGCAGTCGTTCGGCTCGGCCGCGGGCGCGCGCCGGTCGAGCGGCTGGCGAAGGCGGTGGCCGACGACGTCCGCGCCACCGTCGCCCGCTTCCGCGACGGCGTCCGGTACGTCGCGGCTGTCCCCGACTTCGTCAGCCGCGACCTCACGCTCGACCGCACGTTCCTCCAGTCCGACTACGCCGAGGTCCTGCGCGCCGCCTACCGGCAGTTGCCCGGGGTGGCGCTCGTCGCCGTCGACGAGGCCCGCGCGATCGCCGCCGAGCGCGACGTCGCCGGCGGCGCGCGGGCGGACCGCCCGGTGCCGTTGTTCGTCGAGGGGGAATACCGCACCGACCGCACGGGCGACGGCGGCCACTCGGTCCGCGTCACGCTCCGCGCCCGCGACGCGGGCGGCGTGCGCGTCGACCGCGTCTCAGAGCCCATGCCCTCGACGACGCGGGGCCGTACCTGCTCGCCCTGTTCGCCCGCGACCTCGCGCCGCTCGCTGCCGGCAAGGCCGCCCGGCCGCCCCTCGACCCGGCCGCCCAGTTCGACCTGCTGACCCGCCGGGCCGACGCGTTCGGGCAACTCGGCGAGTTCGGAGCGCGCCGCCGCGCTTGCGCGAGGCCGCGCTGCTGATCAGGCCCGGAGCGGACGAGCAGCCGCGTCCGCCTGGTCCGCGAGTACACCCGCCACAACCGGAACCCGCTGAACTACCCGATCTGGCCCGATTACAAGCGGGCGCTGGAGAAGGAGCCTGGCTGGGACGACCTCGTCGCGCAGTCGATGACGGATTGGAAGCGGTCGCTCCGGCACTGCGAGTTCCTCGTGCAACCGCCGCGTGACGCGGAGCGAGGGGAGCGACCTGTGTTACTACGCGACCGGCAGCCTCGGCGTCCGCGCGTATTCGACGCGCGCGGGCTCGGGGAGTTCGAGCCGCTGAGGAAGGCGTTCGTCCGCGAGGTGATGGTCCGCCTCCCGGGCTCGACGCCAAGCTGCCGGGCCGGCCGGAGCAGCGGGCGGGGATGATCAACCCGTACACGGCGATCTTCAAGATCGCGCTTGTCGCGCGGCGACGGGAACTTCCACGCCGCCGACGACCTCGACCTCCTCGCCGAGTTGATCACGCAGCCTGCCGGCCGACATGGAGCCGAGCTACGAGCTGCTCTACTTCCTCGAGCGGATCGCCGAGCGGGAGGAGCCGCGCGACCGGTTCACGCCCGCCGACCGCGACGCGTTCCTCCGGCGCTGTCCGACAACGACCGGCCGCTGGCAAGCTGTACGCGGTACGGGCGGTTCTGCCAGCGGCGGGCGACGGAACGGGGGAATCTTCGGAGGAACTGTTGGCCGGAGAGCCGCGCGATCGTCGCGACGGCGCGGACCTCGGCGTCGATCCGCAAAGCCATTTCCTGACGATCCTGACGGGCGATCCGGACGCGAATCTCGCCGTGCGGGTGAAGCGCGCGGCCCGCGACGGGCCCGGCCGGGGCGGCCGCGACCACACGTCCGGCGCGGCCGGAGCCGCGGGCGACCGTCGCGACGATCGGCCGCGCCGCCGCCGCGATCGTGCGGGTCGCGGTAGAACCCGTCGAACTCAGACTGTCATCGGCGGTGCCGGGCGGCCCGGGGCCCAAGCCGTTCAGAGGCGGGCGGTTTCGCGCGCTCGGCGAGCACCTCGACGCCATCTGGACGCACGCCGCCCTGCGCCTCGTCCGCGAGGAGGGACGTGCGGTCGAAGTGCTGCGGGACGCGAAACTGACGATCACGGATGTCGTGACGGACGGCCCGCACGTCTGGGTCGGCGCGGGCCAGCGCCGGGGCATCTACGTGCTCGACCGCGCCGGGACGCAGCTCGCGCTGATCGACGCCAAGGCCGGCCTCCCGCCGACCGATTTTTACGGCCCGTTCCTCCTCCCGGTCGCGCCGGGCCGCGTGATGGCGGTCGGCTGTTTCGGCAACGAGCGACGCGCCTGGCTGGCAATGGTCGATTACGACGGCAAGACCCGCGCCGCAAAGGTCGAGGTGTTCCACGAGGCGACGAAGGTCGAGCCGCGCGACTTGGGCGTCGGTCCCGACGACCCGGCCGCCCATCTGGACCCGGAGATCGGCTTCGAGCCGACGTTCGTCGTCGGGCACCGCACGGCCGGACCCGAGCCGCGGCGGCTCGCGATCGTCGGGCGCGACTGGAAGCCGCTCGTCGTCGACCTCGAGACGCGCAAGGTGTGGGCCTACCCGGTGAAAAACTTCTACAAGGGCGAGTCCTTCCCGCGGCCGTCCGGCCTCGCCGAGGCGTTCGCGAGCATCGACGGCACCCTCTGGATCGGCGATGCCAGCGCCCGCTACCGCTCCTACGTCTTCGACGATCCGACGGCCCTGATGCGGCTCACCCACGATTCGCGCAGCGCGAAGTACTGGTCCGTGGGTACGGCCGGCTCGCTGGCCCGGGCCGGCGACTGGCTGTACCACGCCGGCCATCACCGCTGGATGCGGCACAACCTAAAGACGGGCGTCGACGAGACGCTGCTGGACGAGCCGCGCGAACTGCCGAACTTCGGCAGCGGCGATCCGTGGCACCTCGCCCATTCCGGCCATTACGGCCTCGTCGCGTTCCACGGGGGCATCCTGTACCGCGTGAGGGTGGACGGCGCGGCGGTGCCGTAGGTCGGCGGTTTGGTTTTCCGCAGCCGTACAATGCCCGCCAAGCCGGCGACGGTAAACGACGGCAACCGGGGCCGGAATGTTTCGGCGCCGGCCGCGGCGCGGGCGGACGGCCTCGCCCCTTTTCCGGCGCGGGCACTTCTGCTCCAATGAACGCCCCGGGCGCGTTTCGACCCGAGTCTTCCGAAAGGACCCGCACCGCATGTCCACGCCGCTTTCCCGCGAGAAGATCTGCGAACTGACCAGCCGCAAGCTCGCCGCGGCCGCGCCGACGCTGCCGTCGTTCAAGGCGACGGTCGGCCTCGACGGGTTCGTCGACGAGATCATCGCCGTCGTCGACAAGCGCCACGAGGGCGGGCGGTACGAGCCGGTGCGCACGATCGACGCGCTGGCGGCGAAGATGCACGCGGCGGCGGGGCAGAGCAGCAACTACGAGCTCGTCGTCCGCCAGCGCAAGCTCGGCGGCAACGGCCCGATCATGGCCAACGCGCTGGCGAGCCTCGGCGCGTCGGTCACGTACGTCGGCAACCTCGGCTACCCGACGATCGACCCGGTGTTCGAGGAACTCGCCCGGCGGGCGACGGTCGTCAGCATCGGCGACCCCGGGCACACCGACGCGCTGGAGTTCGACGACGGCAAGCTGATGTTCGGCAAGCACGAGACGCTCGGGCAGGTCAACTGGGACAACCTCGTCGGCCGCGTCGGCCGCGACCGCCTCAAGGCGCTGATGACCGACTCGCAGCTGATCGGCATGGTCAACTGGACGATGCTGCCGCACATGAGCCGGATCTGGGCCAGGCTGCTCGACGAGATGATCCCCAACGCCGAGCGCCACAGCCGGCGGGTCTTCATCGACCTGGCCGACCCGGAGAAGCGGACGCACGCCGACATCCTCGACGCGCTGAAGCTGTTGCAGCGGTTCCAGGACCAGGTGGACGTGATCCTGGGGCTGAACCTGAAGGAGTCGCTGGAGATCGCCGACGTGCTGGGCCTGCCGGGCAAGACCGACCCGGAGGGCGCGATCGAGGAGAACGCGCGGGCGATCCGCGAGAAGCTCGGCCTGGCCTGCGTCGTGATCCACCCGCGCCGCGCGGCCGCCGCCGCGCTGGCCGACGGCGAGAGCGCGACGTTCCACGGCCCGTTCGTGCAGCAGCCGAAGATCAGCACCGGCGCGGGCGACCACTTCAACGCCGGCTTCTGCCTCGGGCGGGTGCTGGGCTTCGGCCTGGCCGAGAGCCTCTGCACCGGCGTCGCCACCAGCGGCTACTACGTCCGCACCGCCGAGAGCCCCTCCGCCGAGGCGTTATCCCAGTTCATCGCGATGCTCCCGCCACCCCAGCAGGGCTCGTGAGGCCCGCGGCAGGCTCGTCCAGTTCGGCGATTTAACACGAATCGTGAGGATTTCCGGTGTCCGGGCGGGCCGCGGCTCGATATAACCGGCCGTCGGCCGCGGCGAGCCGGAGGCGGTGTCGTCGTGCGCCATCGGTTCGATCAACCCGGAAAAGGGAGGGCGAGAACATGCGGACCCGAGATCTTTATCGTCTCGCGGGCGCGGTGGCGGTCGGCACCTGCGTGGCCGGCGGGGCGGACGCCGCGGTGGTGACGTACACGATCGACCCGGCGCGGAGCTTCCTCACCGTCGGCGGCGACCTGCTCAGGGACGACAGCGGGGATCCCAACCCGGCCACCGCGCAGACCCCCGGCAGCCTGCGCACCTCGTTCAACGGCACGATCGTCGCCGACCGCACGCCGACGAGCATCGACTTCACCGGCGGGAGCTTCATCGACGCCAACCGCCAGGCGGCGCTCCAGCAGCCGCGCAACGACGGCACCCCCGGCACCGCCGTCGCCGACTACGGCCGCACGGCGGCCGGCCCGTTCGGCAGCGAGGCGCTGGAGGCGCTGCGGGGCATCCAACTCGACGTCGAGGACGACGACGGGGAACTGGCCGTTCCGCTCAGCGGCAACAACTTCGCGAGCAACTCGCTCGTGTTGCTGATCGACAACGGCGAGTCCGACGTCTCGTTCGGGAACAGCACGGTGCCCGACACCAGCCTCGCCGGGAAAGGGGCGGCCAACGCCGGCGGGCTCACGTCGTCGGTGGTCGTCAGCGGGGGCATCGAGACGCTCACCCTGCAGATCGACTCCGGCCCGTTCCTCTACCAGGTGTTCCAGCGCGGCGACAGCTTCGTCGAGTTCGACGGCACGATCGTCGCCACGCGCCCGGTCCCCGAGCCGTCGTCGCTCGCCCTGGTCGGCGTCGGCGGCCTCGCGCTGGGCGCCCGACGCCGGCGCGCCCCGCGTCCGACGCCCGTGACCTCGCGCTGAACGAGGACGTCGCCCGTGCGGTCGTAGCTCACTGCGGACAGGCCGACGGCCTCGCCGGCCGTGAATGCGGGACCATCGCGATGCTGCGGCGGAAGCTCGCGACCGAGGGCGCGGCCACTCGACGTGCAGCGTGTCATGCCGGCGGAGCGGCAGCGACCAGAGGGATCTTGGGCTGGGACGAAGCGCACCCTCCCGGCCCCGAGGTCCCGTGTCGCTGTCGCTCCTCGGGATTACGACTCTCGCCGGTCCGACGCTACACCTGACACTGACGTGAAACATCAACGGGAGGACGACGGTTATCGCCGTCGTCCTCCCGTTGTTTCACGCGTCTCGCGTTTGCGTGTCCCGGCGGCTTCGCGGGCAATCACTTCGCGGCGGCCGCCGGCGCGGCACCGCCGCCGCCGCCGAAGATCTCGTCGAAGAACGCTTTCATCGCCTGCCACGATCGGCGGTCGGCGTCGGCGTTGTAGCCGACGCCCTTCATCTTCGAGTTGGCGTTGTTCGGGTTCGTGAAGCCGTGAACGCTGTTGCCGTAGGCGACGAGCGTCCAGTCGACGTTCGCCGCCTGCATTTCCTGGCGGAACGCGACGATCTGGTCGTCGGGGACGAACGGGTCGTCCGCGCCGTGCAGCGCCAGCACCTTCGCCTTGACGTCGCCGGCCTTGGCGGGCATCGGCGTGTCGAGCCCGCCGTGGAAGCTCACGACGCCCGCCACGTCGGCGCCGCCGCGCGCCAGCTCCAGCACGGTCGTCCCGCCGAAGCAGTAGCCGATCGCGGCCACCTTCGAGGCGTCGACGTTCGGCTGGCTCTTGAGCACCTCTAACCCAGCCTGGGCGCGGGCGCGCAGGAGCGCGCGGTCCCCCTTGTACTTGCCTGCCATCTGCCCGGCCTCCTCGGCGCTCTTGGCCTGCACGCCCTTGCCGTAGATGTCGAGCGCGAACGCGACGTACCCCATCTTCGCCAGCTGCTCGGCCCGGCTCCTCGCGTAGTCGTTCAGGCCGTACCACTCGTGCACAACGAGCACGCCCGGTCGCTTGCCCGCCACGGCGTCGTCGGAGGCGAGGTAACCCTGCAGGGCGGTGTCGCCCGCCTTGTAATCGATCGTCTGCGTCTTCACCTCGGCCCGCGCGACGGGCGACGCGAGCAACACGCCGAACAGGGCGACGGCGAACGTGGCGAACTTCATACGGTCCTCCTTCGGGTAGCGGTGTCTCGAAACGGCCGATTGTAGTACAACCGGCCGCCGGAAATCTTGAAGCGCCGGCCGCGCGGGTGCAACCGCCGCGCTCGCGGGCATTGGCAGACCAGGCGGAATTGAACCACGGAGACACAGAGACACGGAGGTATGACGGGGGCGAGAATGGTGGATCAAAGATGGACGATGAAGGAAGACGGACGGCGGTCGGGTACTCGTCATTCCGTCGTCTTCTATTTTGCATCCTCGTCTTCTCTTCCTACCTCCGTGTCTCCGTGTCTCCGTCGTTCAACTGGTCTTTTCTCGATAGCGACACCTGAACACCGACGGACCGACTCTTCGACATGATCACCCTGAACGGACTCGACGGCCTCGCGCAGCTCCCGCCCGGCGCGGTGCTCTCGATCGGCAACTTCGACGGCGTACACCTCGGGCACGGGCGGATCATCGGCGACGCGCGCGCGATCGTCGCACGGGCCGGCGCGCCGGCGCTGGCGGTCGTGACGTTCGAGCCGCACCCGCTGACGGTCCTGCGACCCGAGGCCGTCCCGCCCCGGCTGACGCCGCCGGCGCTGAAGCACGAGCTGATCGCGGCGGCCGGCGCCGACTTCCTCGTGTTGCTGCCGCCCGAGCCGGCCG
This sequence comes from Phycisphaerae bacterium, assembly GCA_030448225.1. Next base: position 3,099 of record JAUJNJ010000038.1, on the reverse strand, counting down.
TGCTGGGGCTGACGGCCGAGCAGTTCTGGGCGTACCTGCGCGACGCGGTGCGCCCGTCACACCTCGTCGAGGGGCGGTCGTTCACGTTCGGCAAGAACCGCGGCGGCACCGTCGACCGCCTGCGCGAGTGGGGGGCCGCCGCCGACATCGGCGTGAACGTGGTCGACCCGCTGTCGGTCCCGCTGCTGAACCTCCACGTCGTGCCGGTCAGCAGCTCGCTCGTCCGCTGGCTCCTCGCCCACGGCCGCGCCCGCGACGCCGCGATCTGCCTCGGCCGCCCGTACGCGCTCGAGGGCGAGATCGTCAAGGGGCACCAGCGCGGCCGGACGATCGGCATGCCCACCGCCAACCTCCGCGCCGACGCCCAACTCGTCCCCGCCGACGGCGTCTACGCCGGACGCTGCGCGGTCGACGGCACGACCTACCCCGCCGCCCTCAGCATCGGCACGATGCCCACGTTCGGCGAGAACGCCCGGCAGGTCGAAGCCCACCTCGTCGGGTTCGCCGGTGACCTCTACGGTCGCACGTTACGCGTCCAACTCCTCGACTGGCTCCGCGAGCAGTGGAAGATGACGAGCGTCGACGCGCTGAAGGAACAGATGGCGCGCGACGTCGAACGCGTCGTCGCGACGGTGTCGTCCGACGCCCAGCGCCCGATCGCGACCGCGTGACCGTGCGCGACTCCCCCCTGGGCCGGCGCCGTCGCTGCGCGGTGTTGAGCAGCACCCGACCCAAACGCGACGACTGTCGCGACATTGCGACATCCCCCCGCGGTACGACGGTCGCGCGGAAGATTGCGGAACCACGAAGCGACCACCCGTGTCCTGGCGCGATCATCCGGTTTATCATCCCGCGCCTATGACCACGCTCTTGCAGCAGGAACAACGCACGCCCGACGCTTACGCGCAGGTCCTCGAAACGCTCGCGCGCTGCAAGCGCGTGCTGATCACGACGCACGTCCGCCCCGACGGCGACGCGCTCGGCAGCGCCGGCGCGATGGCGCTGGGGCTGCGGCAGAAGGGGATCGAGTCGGAGGTGCTGCTGCTGAGCCACCTGCCGCGGAAGTACGCGTTCATCTTCGAGGACAACGGCATCGCGTCGCGCGACGCCGAGGCGGGGTGGCCGGCGTCGCTCGACCTGGGCACGTTCGACGCGCTGCTGGTCGTCGACACCGGCACCTGGTCGCAATTGCCCGGGCTGCGCGAGCGGGTCGCCGACTGGGACGTGCCCAAGCTCGTCGTCGACCACCACCTGACGCAGGAGGACTGGGCGACGACGAAGCTCGTCCGCACCGACGCGGCGGCCGCGGGCGAGGTCGTCGCCGAGCTGCTCGAGCGGTGGGGCGTGGGCCTCGACGCGCCGATCGCCGCCTGCCTGTTCCTCGCGATCGCCAGCGACACCGGCTGGTTCCAGTTCTCCAGCACGCGGCCGCAGACGATGCGCCTCGCCGCCGCCCTGATGGAGGGCGGCGCCGACACCGACCGGATGTACCAGCTCCTCTACCAGAACGAGCGGGCCGAGCGCGTCGCGCTGCAGACCCGCGCGCTCGGCTCGCTCGAACTGCTCGAGGACGGCCGCCTCGCCGTGATGCGCGTCCGCAAGCGGGACTTCGAGGAGACCGGCGCGAACGTGCCGGACACCGAGAACCTGATCAACATCCCGCTGCAGATCCGCACGGTCGAGGCGTCGATCGTGCTGACCGAGCCGCGCGAGCCCGGCCCGGTGCGCGTCAGCCTCCGCAGCAAGGGCGGCGTCGACGTCGCCCGCCTCGCCGAGACCTTCGGCGGTGGCGGCCACGCCCGCGCCGCCGGCCTGAAGCTCGACGGCCCCCTCGACGCCGCCCGCGCCCGCGTCGTGGCGGCGATGCTCGAGCGGCTGCGATAAGCGCGGCCGCCTCGCCCGACCCTGTCGTCCGCTCGACAAGATCCGCCGCAACTTCCTAAGCCCGGGAGCGTCAACCCCGGTAGCGGCCGCACTCCGCGGCCGCGATATCGCACGTCCGGCGGAACGCCCGCCGCACGTGCAGGAGGTTCCGATGAAGCGCTCGATCGAACGGTTGGCCCTCGCGCTGGCGTGCGGCGCGCTCACGACCGTCGCCGCGTGGGGCGAAAGCCGCGAACCGGCGAAGGACCCGAACGCGCGCGTCGAGCAGTTGGAGAAGGAACTGACGGCGTCGGCGCTCGAGGTGTCGCGGCTGAGGGAACAGATCCGAAACCTTCAAGCACAGAACCAACACCTGCGCGCCGCCCTGGCGCGCCGAGCCCAAGCCCCGGCGACCTTGCCCGGCGCCCCCGATTTCCGACGCCCACTGCGCGGTCGCCTGCCGGGCGAGCAGGCGGTGCCGCCGGACTGGATCCCGCGTGGAAGCGGCAACGTCGGGCACTACCTGATCCCACTGAAGACCGAGACGCACGCGCCGGCGGCGACGAATCCGATCGCTTCGCCGGCGCCAGATCACGCCGGCCGACCAGCGACGAAGGCTGCGGCACCGCCGCCGAGGAGCGTCCCGCCCGCCAGGTGATGCCAACCCCATCCCGCCCCGGGCGTGGCCGGCGTACGTTGACAAAGTTTTGAGCCGCCGACGGGCCTGGCGCGGGACATGCCCGCATATTCTGCCCGAGACGCGGGCGGGATCTCCGCGCGACGTCAGCGGGCGACAGTTTTCGATCAGGTTCCTGTCAGAAGTACGGTCAGCACAATCCAATGTCATCCTGAGCGGAACGCCGGCTCTCCCGCGTCTCGCCAACGTCGCGAGGGTCCTGGGCGGCGCTCGACACGAACAAGCCTGCCACTCGCAGCACATACCGGACGCGCCACACACGCAACCTGGAGATGATCAGGGCGTTCCGGCCCCCGGCCCTTCGGGCCGGCCGCGAAACGGTCCCGGACCTGCGTGGTTTTGCGGGAGCTGATTCGGAACCTTGCGGGACCTCGTGTTTTGATGCCGGTCCGGGGGAACCGTGGGAGCAAGCTCCCCAGTCGTTGGAAGACGCCGCACGGTTAGATGCTTTGCTCTAGCGAATCGCGACCGCCCGCCCATTCGTGCGACGCCGTGGCACGTCGATCAAGGCATCGCCGCTCCCACCGCCGCCGCGGCTC